>NZ_JBPLZQ010000036.1:0-5239 GCF_054018175.1 Geoglobus sp. | reverse complement strand
CAATCTGGAATTCCTGCATGCAGAAACCCTGAAGGGAGACCTGCTGATGATTTTCGACGGATTTCTGTGGGCACTGTACACCCTCGGAGGGAAGAGGCTGCTTGAGAGATACAACCCGGAAACCCTCACGGTCTATGCATTCGCCATAGGGGCAGTTCTGCTCCTGCCCTTTGCTTATGTTGAGGGCATTGCCAGTCCGGCCACATTTTCCACGATGACCTGGATATCCATCGCATTCCTGGCTCTGTTCTGCTCGGTTTTTGGCTATGTTGTGTGGTATTCAGCCCTCTCAGTCATGGAGGCAACGAAGGTTGCGGTCTTCGTGTATCTGATACCCCTCTTCACAGCGGTAATGGCGTATTTCGCCCTCGGAGAGGACATCGGGTTGTTCACCGTTCTTGGTGGAATTCTCATAGTTCTGGGAGTTTATCTTGTTGAGAGGTCTTAAAACATAAAAAACGCACAATTCTGCTTTTTGTCTGGCAATCTGATACAAAACCAGATCATCCAGATGTCCTGACGGCTACCTGAGCGGGAATTCTCTGAAATCCAGCAATAATTTGGTAAGGAGATGGGCCCTATTTAATCCCTTTTCCCCACCTGATCGCAAAAAACAGAAAAAGAACCAGAGCCGCCGGCGGGATTCGAACCCGCGGCCTGGTGATTACGAGTCACCCGCTCTGACCAGCTGAGCTACGGCGGCTCAGTAACCGGACTTCAACCGCATGTTGCAGATCCCGCACACGATTCCACTCGATGTTGGCAGGAAGTATGCCTCGTTTCCGCACACGGGACATTTCTTGCGGTTAATCATCATACGGTAAGGTCACCCTTCTTCCTGACGTACTCCACGAGACCGCCCTCGTTCAGGATGTTTATCATTATTTCGGGCAGTGGCCTTGCCCTTAATTCCGTGTTCTTGGTAAGGTTTTTTATTGTTCCGGTCGAAAGGTCGACCTCAAGTTCGTCACCATCCTCAATACCTTCGGTATCCGCGATGAGTACGGGGAGGCCGACATTGATGGCGTTCCTGTAAAATATCCTTGCGAAGGACTTTGCAATGACCGCCGAAACACCTGCAATTTTAATTGCCAGAGGTGCATGTTCCCTGCTGCTACCCATCCCGAAGTTCTTGCCTGCGACGATGAAGTCTCCCGGTTTCATCTTCTTGGGAAACTCAGGATCTGCGTCCTCCATTACGTGCTTTGCGAGTTCCGGCATGTTGCTCCTGAGGTGGTAGTACCTGCCGGGAGTGATGTGGTCTGTCGAAATGTCGTCACCGAACTTCCACGCTCTGCCCCTGAGCTTCATTGATTCTGTGCATTTGCAGTCTGTTTTTAACATTTGTCGTTTGAGGTTATGAGAAGATGAACATTTAAATAGTATGGGTTCGAGTGATGCAAGGGTGGAATCAGGATGACAGCAACGGTTGTTGTTGGAGGTTTCTGGGGTGACGAGGGGAAGGGTAAAATCATAGCCCATATTGCGTATTCAGACAGGCCAAAGATAATCGCCAGAGGGGGAGTTGGTCCGAACGCCGGTCACACGGTGGAGTTCGAGGGGAAGAAGTACGGAGTCAGAATGCTCCCCTCAGGATTCGTTTATAGGGACGCCAAGCTCTTGATAGGGGCGGGCGTACTGGTGAACCCGAGTGTTTTCCTCGATGAAGTCAGGGTGCTTAACGCGGAGGACAGGGCGAGAGTCGATTACAGATGCGCGATCATAGAGCAGAAACACATAGAAGCGGACAGAAGCTCAGAGCACCTCGCCGGAAAGATTGGATCAACCGGGAGTGGTTGCGGGCCAGCCAACGCAGACAGGGTCATGAGGACGGCGAAGCTTGCCAGAGATGTCCCGGAGCTTCAGCCCTTCCTTACCGATGTCCCCCTCGAGGTGAACGAGGCCATCGACAGCGGAGACTTCGTTCTGATTGAGGGGACGCAGGGGTTTGCCCTGAGCCTCTACTACGGCACCTATCCATACGTCACATCGAAGGACACATCAGCCTCGCAGATGGCGGCCGATGTGGGGGTTGGGCCCACAAAAATCGAGGAGGTTGTAGTGGTTTTCAAGACTTTTCCAACGAGGGTTGGCGCCGGCCCGTTCCCAACTGAGATGAGCCAGGAGGATGCAGAGAAACTCGGAATAGTGGAGTACGGCACCGTCACAGGCAGGAGGAGGAGAGTCGGCTGGTGGGATGGCGAGCTTGCCAGGTACTCCGCGATGGTCAATGGCGCGACACAAATTGCGCTTACAGGGATAGACAGACTCGACAGAGAGTGCTACGGAGTGACAGAGTGGGAAAAGCTCACGCCCAAGGCGAAGGAATTCGTGGAACGGGTCGAGGACGATACTGGGGTTCCGGTCACTCTGATATCCACGGGCCCGTCCCTCGAGCAGATAATCGATCTGAGAAACGAGAAGCTGTAAAAATAAAAATTTTATTTTACTCTCCGAGGATCGAGGAGAAGTAATCGTGGTGTGCCTCCTCTTCCTCGAGAATCTGCTCAAATAGCTTCGCCGTCGTGTAGTCCTCTTCTTCCTTGGCTTTCCGTATAATCCTTCTGTACAGCTCTATTGCCTCCTCCTCAGCCTTTTTGTCAAGCTCTATCATCTCTCTCGTCGTTTTCCCGATCGTTATCTGGTCGGGAGTTGTGGTGGGCTCCCCACCGAGATAGCTTAGCCTCTCCGCTATCAGCTCCGCGTGCCTCATCTCCACGAGAGCAATTGCCCTGAGCTGGGGTTTCACTATCTCCCCCTCGAACCCCTTGGCGAGGACGTGCTGCCACATGTACTGAATTGACACCTTCATTTCCCTCGCAATCGCTCTGTTGAGAAGCTCTTTAAGCTCATCACTCGCCATACGGCATCCCCCGAAAATAATGTCCGGACAGATGTTTAAAACACTACCGATCGATAGCCCGGTTTTCCGGGTGAACAAAAAGTTTAATAGTTGAGGAAAGAGTGGTAGTGCGTTATGAGGAGGAGCCTTCTTGATATTCTTGCCTGCCCCACCTGTAAGGGAGAGCTGAAGCTTGAGGTTGAGGAGGAGAACGAAGAGGAGGTGCTCTTTGGAAGGCTGATATGCGAGGAGTGCGGCGTGGACTACCCGATAGAGAACGGTATTCCAAACCTTCTTCCGGTTGAGCTGAGGGAGAAGCTATGAAGTTTATCGTCGTAACTGGCGGAGTGATGAGCGGGCTCGGAAAGGGAATTACTGCTGCGAGCATAGGCAGAATCCTCGTTGACATGGGTTACAGGGTGATTCCAATAAAAATTGACCCGTACATCAACATCGACGCGGGAACGATGAACCCGTTTCAGCACGGTGAGGTTTACGTCCTCAAAGACGGCACAGAGGTGGATCTCGATCTCGGTCACTACGAGAGGTTCATCGGAGTTGAGCTGACGGGAGACCACAACATCACAACGGGAAAAATCTACAGAAACGTAATTGAGAAGGAGAGGAGAGGGGAGTACCTCGGCCAGACGGTGCAGATAATACCGCACGTGACCGACGAGATAAAGAGGTGGATCCGGGAGGTTGCTGAGAGGAACAATGCGGACATCTGCCTCGTCGAGGTTGGAGGGACTGTTGGAGACATAGAGAGCATGCCCTTCCTCGAGGCGATAAGACAGATGCACAACGAAGAGAGAGAAGAGGACTTTCTCCTCGTCCATGTGACGCTCGTCCCGCTCGACAGCGGGGGTGAGCAGAAAACCAAACCAACCCAGCACAGCGTCAAGGAGCTCAGGAGTCTCGGACTTCATCCCGACGTAATCGTTGGAAGGTGCAAGGAAGAGCTTCTCGAATCAACGAAGAGAAAAATCTCCCTGTTCTGTGACGTTCCTGTGGAGGCGGTTATCAGTGCAAAGGACGCAGATGATATCTACGAGGTCCCGCTGCTCTTCAAAAAGGAAAAACTCGACAGCTACATAGCCGAGAAGCTCAGACTTGAAAAGAGGGATAGCTCACACGAATGGGAGAGGTTCGTCGAGAAGATGAGGGACGCGAGAGAGGAGGTGAGCATAGCCATCGTGGGCAAGTACATGGATGTCAGAGACGCGTATATAAGCATAAGAGAGGCCCTCAAGATAGCCGGAATATACCACGGGGCCGTGGTCAGGCCCATATGGGTTGACAGCGAGGATTTTGAGGACTTTGACGAGATAGAGATAGATGCGGACGGAATTCTGGTACCCGGTGGTTTCGGGCAGAGGGGAGTCGAGGGCAAGATCAGAGCGATCGAGTACGCGAGAGAGAACGACATACCGTTTCTCGGAATATGCCTCGGATTCCAGCTCTCCGTTATTGAGTATGCCAGAAATGTGCTTGGATACGAAGATGCGAACAGCACCGAGTTCGGAGATACAGACCACCCGGTAATTGACCTCCTACCCGAGCAGAGGGGGGTTGACAAGCTCGGTGGAACCATGAGGCTCGGCGACATTGAAATAACCGTCAAGAAAGGAACGGTAGCGTATTCGCTCTACAATTCGGAAAGGATATACGAAAGACACAGACACAGGTACGAGGTCAACCCGGAATACATTCCCGAGTTTGAGGAAAGCGGTCTTGTGTTTTCGGGCTACTCGGATGGTGGAAAAAGGATGGAGATCCTCGAACTTCCAGACAGGAGGTTCTTCTTTGCCACCCAGTTCCACCCCGAGTTCAAGGCAAAGCCATTCGCACCCTCGCCCCCGTTTATGGGGCTGGTAAACGCTGCGCTTGAGTACAGGAGGGAGATTAATGGTTAACGTCGAGAAATTTGTGGAGAAGGCGATTGAGGAGATAAAGGAGAAGGTAGGCGACGGGAAGGCGATAATAGCTCTTTCCGGAGGGGTAGATAGCTCGGTGTGCACCGTACTTGCTCACAGGGCCATAGGTGATAGACTCGTTCCGGTTTTCGTTGATACCGGCCTTATGAGGGCCGGAGAACCTGAAAGGGTCAGGGAAATCTTCGGCCACATGAACCTCAGGTTCGTTGACGCGAGAGATGAGTTCTTTGACGCCCTGAGGGGAGTTACCGATCCTGAGGAGAAGAGGAAGGTGATAGGCGAGCTTTTCGTCAGGGTGTTCGAGAGGGTCGCCGAGGAGGTAAAGGCAGATTATCTGATTCAGGGAACGATATACCCCGACATAATTGAGAGCCAGGGCGGAATAAAGAGCCACCACAACGTGGGTGGGTTCCCCACACATTACAGGTTCAAGGGAGTGATAGAGCCGCTGAGGGAGCTG
>NZ_JBPLZQ010000035.1:0-8336 GCF_054018175.1 Geoglobus sp. | reverse complement strand
CCCCGTACGGACAGGCCTGGATGCAGTACCTGCACCCTATGCAGTACTTCTCGTCCACAAGCACGACTCCGTCCTTCGTCTTGTATGTTGCCCCGACGGGGCAGACCTGCACGCAGGGTGGCCTGTCACAGTGGTTGCACAGCTTGGGAACGAAGTAGCTCTTTGCTATGCTCCTCTCGTCGTAGAGTGGGGTGAACCCGTTGTATGCTCCATTTGGTGAATCTACCTTGGGCTTCTCCTCACCCTTCAGCCACACCCACCTCTCGACCCATGTCCTGAAGTAGAACGGAAGCTTTGGAACCTCGTTTTCGATCTTGCAGGCCCTCACGCACCTCCCGCATCCAATGCACTTCCTCGTATCGACCACGAACGCGTAGTAGTGGTCATTCCAGTCGTACCCCTCGATCGGCTCCTGCGCTCTGGTAGCCCTTCTCAGTCCCGCAAGGCCCGCGAGAGCGGCAACCGCCATGAGGAACTTCCTTCTACTGCTCATCCTCTGCACCTCCTCTGAAAACCCACGGGGAGTGCGGGTTGTGACAGTCTATGCAGGCCCTTCCGTAACCGTGCTCATCCGTGAACTTCTGTGGAAATCCCTCTGGCCTCGTCGGGTTGTACTCGTGACAGAGCTTGCACAGGGCCCTGGTTGGGTCTATGTCCGCCTTCACGTTCTGCGGGTCTTTCGCGTGACCCATGCTCGGTCCGTGACAGGTTTCGCAGCTGAGGGTCCTGTGCGCACCCCTGTTCAGAAACTCCACCTTTCCAGAGTGGCACTGCATGCAAGTCTCCTTGCTCGCGAACTTCATCTCAAGCTGCATCGCTTCTCTGACAGCATCGCCTCTGAACCACCTGTATGTGTAGTCGTCCGTGAACTCTGCGAACGTTGGTGGGACAATTATTGTCCTGACCACCAGAAACAGCAGGATTACAGACAGGTATATCATCAAAAATCTCCGTGGCGCGGTTCTCATGCCATTTTCACCTCACGAGTCATCGCTGTTAAATCTGTCATGACAAATATTTAAAAACTTTTCCAGATCTATCAGGATTTTTCATTACAATTACTTGCTGAGATCTTCAAATGTTCATATGTTCAGATTTTCTGAAAAATGGTAAAGAGGGTTTGACAAAAAGCCCCGGTCACATTCCGAGGGCCCTCGCGATCATCTGGAATATGTCATTGGTTATGCTTATGCCGTTCATCTCAAGCAGAACGTTCAGCACAGCCCCTATTATCGCTCCGACTATCAGGGACGAGATAATCCGGATTTTGATTATCAGGATAATTGCGATTACCAGCAGCACGAGTGTCGATACCGCACCAATCTGAGCGAGCTGCTGCTGGGTCTCCTCCATTGCCATGCCCATGAAGTTGAAGAGCGTCGCGATGCCAGATATCCCGAACAGGAGGCCGATTATCAGTCCGACCGCGATAATTGTGTTGTCCCCCATGATTTACACTACGTGACGGGGAAATATAAAGGTTAACGTCATGTTTATTATCCCTTCACCACCCTGGCAATTGATGGAAGAGCTAAGCGAAATGAACAGGCAATTCTTCGACAAGTACTCTGAAATTGACGATTCGGAGGAATTCCTGGAGTTCATGGCCAAGCCTCTGAGGCAGAGTTTCAGGGTCAATACGCTCAAGGCAGGTGTTGAGGAAGTCGTGGAGCGCCTCTCCTCTGAATTCGAGCTCGAGCAAATATCCTGGGTTGAGGAGGGCTTTTTCGTTTACGGTGATGGCATAACAAACACTCCCGAGTTCTCTCTCGGCCTGATATTCATGCAGGAGGCGAGCTCGATGATTCCGCCCGCAGTCCTTGACGTCGAACCCGGTATGCTCGTCCTGGACATGGCCGCATCTCCTGGTGCTAAAACCACTCAGATAGCCGCCTACATGGGCAACACGGGCTGCATAATAGCGAACGACGTGAAGTACCCGAGAATAAACATCCTGATCTCGAACCTGCAGAAGTTTGGCGCAGTAAACGTGAGGGTGACCATGAAGGATGGCAGGTACTTCGGCAGGTTCAGGGAAATGTTCGACAGAGTCCTGCTTGACGCCCCGTGCAGCAACGTGGGGATGATCAGGAAGAACTACAAGTACCTCCGTCTCTGGAGGCAGAGGGACGTTGAAGCCCTTTCAAGGCTCCAGAAGAGCCTCATAATGGCTGCCTACAGGGCTCTGAAGCCGGGAGGCGTTCTGGTGTACTCCACATGCACGCTCGATCCTGAGGAGAACGAGGAGGTCATCGACTACCTGCTGAGCAACACTGACGCGAGGCTGGAGGAGATAGACCTCCCTCTGCGGTCTCACGAGGCGATAACGGAGTTCAGAGGGAAGAGGTACGATGAGGAGGTTGAGAAGTGCCTTCGCATACACCCCCAGGACAACGACACGGAAGGCTTCTTCGTCGCGAAGGTGGTGAAGCCTGATGGATGAGAACGAAATTCTTGAAGCTTTGAAGGAGCAGTTCGGGGTTGAGGGCCTGGACTTCAGGCTGAAGGTCATGGGCAAGAACAGGATCTATGCCTACAGGGACTGCTCGCTCGACGTGGAGGAGTACCACTCGGGAGTTTACTTCGGCAGGATCGAGAGGGACGGAATAAGGCTCTCAATCGAAGGCTGCTACCTGCTTGCAGACCAGCTGAAGAAGAACGTGGTTGACGTTAGCTTTGAGGAGATGGTGAGGTGGCTGAGGGGAGATGATCTGGAAAGAAGTGAGAGGGGGTACGTGGTTCTCAGGTGGAAGAGCTACTACCTCGGCTGCGGGAAGGGGAACGGCAGGAGGATAAGGAACTTTGTTCCCAAAGACCGGAGGCTCAGGTAGCTTTTTAAGTTTGCATTTTAACCTGTAACCATGAAGCTGAAACTTTCGGCAGTACAGTGCAGGGTTGGAACTGAAAAAGCCTTCGAGAGTGCCGTCAGGCTGATCTCCAGGTCTGACTCTGACCTGTACCTGCTTCCCGAGTACTTCTCATACCCTGTCGGGGACATGTCTGTTTCGACCTCCGGCAAAACTCTGAAGTGGCTTGAGAGCGTTAGCAGAGAACTCTCAACAGCAGTTGCCGGAAACGTCATAGTTAAGAGGGATGACGGACTTTACAACACACTCCATGTCTATCACGAGGGTGAGCTGGTCGCAACTCAGGACAAGCTTCACCCGACGAGGAGTGAGAGAGAGCTCGGCATCAGGTGCGGGAGGAAGCTCGAGACCTTCGAGATCTACGGCGTCAGGTTTGCGGGGCTCATATGCGCGGACATTCTCTACCCTGAGCTCTGCAGGGTCGCGGGGCTTAAGGGGGCGGAAGTCGTGCTGAACCCCGTGGTTTCCTTCAGGAGGTCGGAGCTTCCGGCACAGGAGTTCAGGTACTGCCTGTACTTCACGAGGTCTTTTGACAATGCCTATGCCATCGTCAAGGCTGGAGGAGCTGGCTTCACGTTCCTCGGGGATGAGTGCGTCGGAAGAAGCCTGATCTCCACTCCCGAGGGAATCCCTGCCAGATACGCGGACGAGAATGCCGAGGAGCTCATCACGGCCGAGGTGGACGTGAGAAGGATAAGGGAGTACAGGGAGGTAAACTACTCGATGCGTGACAGGAACGTCAGGGCCATAGAGGACATCCTCGACGGGGGGATCGAGTGCTGAGGGTCGCGTTCAAGCTCGCGTACTTCGGCTGGAACTACCACGGCAGCCAGTACCAGCCTAACGTTCCAACGATTGACGGTGCGCTCTTCAGGGCGCTTGAGAAAGTGGGAATCAACGCAAGAGAGAGGAGGTACAGGACTGCCGGCAGGACAGATGCAGGAGTGAGCGCGCTGGGTAATGTCTTTGCCCTGGACCTCGACTCATTCGATCCCTGGATGGTGAGGGTTCTGAACTCTCATCTGCCGGAGGACATCACCGTGTGGGCCTACAGGATTGTGGATGATAATTTCGATCCGAGAAGGAACGCTGTGTCGAGGATTTACCAGTACGTCATGCCCGACGAGGGTTATGATGTTGAGGCGATGAAAAGAGCTGCAGGAATGCTGGTCGGCGAGCACAACTTCGAGGGGTTCGCGAAGAACTGCAGGCCGTGCGTGAGGGAAATTTACGTCTCCAAGCTGGAGAGGGATGGAGAGCTGCTGGTTTACACGGTCGAGGGGAACGCGTTTGCCTGGAACATGGTGAGAAAGATCGTAACCGCCCTGAGGATCGCGGGCAGGGAAGGCAGTTCTGAGGTGGTGGAGAGGATCCTGTCCGGGGAGAGAGTCCCGCTGACTCCGGCGAGTCCCTACGGCCTCATTCTGAAAGACGTGAGGTACGAGTTCGAGTTTGAGGTTGAGGACAGAGGGCTTGCAACGCTGAGGGAAAGGATCGCAGAGAACCACAGAAAATTTGCCCAGCTTTACGGAATATTCAGGCTCCTTTCAGGTTTCTCAGGTAGTCCCTGACCTTTTCTTCGACCTCGACCACGCTACCTATCACTATCACCGCTGGGGCCCTGACCCCCTCCCTCTCGGCCACCTCGACTATGTCTCCGAGCCTTCCCCTGATCACTCTCTGCTCGGGAGTGGTTGCTCTTTCGATTATCGCGACGGGCGTTTCTGGGCTCTTTCCGTGCTTTATCAGCCTTTCCACATTCTCTCTCATGGTTGAGACTCCCATGAGTATGACTATCGTGGCGTTCAGCTTCGCAAGTGCGTCCCAGTTCAGCCTCTCCCTCTCCTGCCTTCCTGTTATGAACACGAGCGCGGGATCGTACCTCCTGTGGGTCACGGGAATTCCGGCGTAAGCCGGCCCTGCTACTGCGGAGCTTATACCGGGCACAACCTCGAAGTCAATTCCGTGCTCCGCTAAAGCTTCAATTTCTTCCCCTCCTCTGCCAAAAACGAACGGATCTCCGCCCTTGAGCCTCACGACCTTCTTTCCCGTTTTGCCGTACTCTACAAGCAGGCGGTTGATCTCTTCCTGCCTCTTCTTGTGTCTTCCTGCCCTCTTTCCGACGTCTATCAGCTCGGCCCTGCTCTCCCTTTTTATCAGCTCCTTTATCTCCTCACCAATGAGTTCGTCGTAAAGTATCACGTCAGCCTCCCTTATCAGCCTCACCGCCTTCAGCGTCAGGAGCTCAACTTCTCCAGGGCCTGCTCCGACTATGTATACCGTCATACCAGACCACTCAGCCCCTTCAGAATTTCCTCGACCTCCTCACTGCTCCAGTCCTTGCTTAACCTCTCGTCAACTCTCGCCTTGACCTCCCCGCTCTCGTCGAGAACCTCGCATATCAGCCTGATCCTCCCTCCCTCACTTTTCGCATAAACCCCGGCAGGAACGGCACATCCAACGCCCAAGTAATTTATGACGGACCTCTCGAGCATGGCCTCTCTGTAAGTTTCGTCGTGGTTCATGAATGATACCAGGCTCTCCTCACCCTCCCTCGTCGCAACGGCAATTATGCCCTGGTTGGCTGAGGGAACGAAGGTGTAAGGGCTTAGCCTCTGGTACCTCACCTCCTCGTGGATTCCGAGCCTGATAAGCCCGGCCTCAGCCAGAAATATTCCGTCGTAAATTCCGTCGTTCAGCTTCCTCAGCCTCGTATCCACATTTCCTCTGAGGTTCTCGATCCTCAGATCACTCCTGAACTTCAGAACCATCGCTCTTCTTCTGAGAGACGACGTGCCAACGATCGAGCCGCTTTCGAGCTCCTCAAAGCTCTTTCCATCTCTCGTAACGAACGCATCGCAGGGGGACTCCCTCTCAAGCACTGCAGCTATGACAGTCCCCTCAACCCTCTGAGTGGGCACATCCTTGAGGCTGTGGACTGCAACATCCACCTCACCTCTTTTCAGTGCGAGGTCTATCTCCCTCACGAACGCCCCGATTCCCTTGAACTCGTGGAGGGGTCTGTCCTTCTTTATATCTCCTGATGTCCTGATCACTCTGATCTCTGTCTCGTATCCCTCTCTCTCCAGCTCCTCCCTTACCCTGTGCGCCTGGGCGAGTGCGAGCTTGCTGCCCCTCGTCCCGATCACAACTCTGCGAGGCATCTCAGGATCACTTCTGCCGTCCTTTCCACATCCTCCATGCTGTGGGCCGTGCTCATGAAGCAGCTCTCGTACTGTGATGGCGGGAAGAACACACCGTTTTCGAGGAGCTTCCAGTAGAACCTCATGAACCTCTCCCTGTCGAGCTTAAGTGCCGAGGAGTAGTCCACGGGCCTCTCTCCGAAGTACACGCAGAACATTGACTCGATGAAGTCCACCTCAACCCCCTTGATCTTCCTGTCCTCAATGCCGTCTCTGATTGCTTTGACGAGCTCTTCGGTCTTCTCTCTCAGCTTCCCGTACGGTTTCTCTTCCGAGAGTATTCTGGCCGTCGTGTATCCTGCCGTGAGGCTCACCGGATTTCCGCTGAAGGTTCCGGCCTGGTAAACGGCTCCCGATGGGGAGAAGTGCTCCATTATCTCTCTCTTACCTCCGACAATGCCTATCGGGAACCCTCCTCCGGCAATTTTTCCGAGGGTCGTTATGTCAGGCCTGACTCCGTAGTATTCCTGAGCTCCACCGAGGGAGAGTCTGAATCCTGTGATGACTTCGTCGAAGATCAGGAGCACGTCGTTTTCCTCGGTGACTCTCCTCACCTCTCTCAGGTAGCCTTTTTCGGGAACTATGAGTGACGAGTTTCCCATAACCGGCTCGAGTATCAGGGCTGCGACCTCTTCTCTGTTCTTCTCTATCACGTCAGCAAGCGCCTCGATGTCGTTGTACGGGACCTGCAGTGTGTTCTTAACGAAGTCCGCAGGGACCCCGGCGGAGTTGGGTGTGCCGTGCGTTGTGGCCCCGCTACCCGCCTTAACCAGCACGGAGTCGTGAGCTCCGTGAAAGCTCCCCTCTATCTTTACGAACTTGTCCCTGCCTGTGAATCCCTTGGCGAGCCTCAGAGCAGACATGGTCGCCTCGCTGCCAGTATTCGTGAACCTCACCATGTCGATCGAAGGATATATCGACGTGATCAGCTTCGCGTACTCTATCTCAAGCTCTATCGGCGTTCCGTAAACCCACCCGTTCCCGAGAGTGCTTTTGACGGCTTCCTTAACCCTTTCGTCAGCATGCCCGAGAATCAGCGGCCCGTATGCCATGCAGTAGTCTGTGTACTCGTTCCCGTCCACGTCGTATATCTTCGAGCCCCTTGCCCTTCTCGTGTAAAACGGAAACGGCCTGACAGCCCTGACGGGGCTTGAAACCCCGCCCGGCATCAGAGTCTTGGCAACCTCATAAAGCTCCTTCGACCTATCCCACATTCACAAAACCTCCGCAACCTCCTTTGCGTGATAGGTTATTATCAGATCAGCTCCCGCCCTCTTTATTGACGTGAGGATCTCGTAGGCAATCTCCCTCTCGTCGAGCCACCCCATTCTGCCGGCAGCCTTGACCATGCTGTACTCTCCGCTGACGTTGTACGCTGCCACGGGCACGCTGAACGCCTCTCTAACCCTCCTGATGATGTCTAAGTAGCTCAGGGCCGGCTTGACCATCACTATGTCCGCCCCCTCCTTCAGGTCGAGCTCCACCTCTCTCAGCGCCTCCATGCCGTTGTGAATGTCCATCTGGTAGCTTCTCCTGTCTCCGAACGCGTATCCACTCTCCGCAGCCTCTCTGAACGGACCGTAGAAGGATGAAGCGTATTTGGCGGAGTAGCTCATGATCGCAACATTCTCAAACCCGTTTTCGTCGAGAGCGCTCCTTATCGCCTTCACCATACCGTCCATCATTCCAGATGGAGCGACGATGTCCGCACCGCTCTTCGCATGGCTTACGGCTATCTTCCCGAGTATCGGGAGTGTGGGGTCGTTCAGCACCTCTCTGTCTTTCACGATCCCGCAGTGGCCGTGCGTTGTGTACTCGCACAGGCAGACATCCGTTATCAGGACGGCATCTTCATGCTCTCTCCTCACCTCCCTCAGGGTTTTCTGGATAACTCCATCATCGTCGAAGGCGGAAGAGCCAACGTCATCCTTGCGGGAGGGTATGCCGAAGAAGATGAACGCCTTAATTCCGAGTTCCATGGCCTTTCCAACCTCGTCCGGCACGTCTGGAACTGGCAGGCGGAAGTAACCTGGCATGGAGGGTATCTCCTTGGGGGACGAGATGTTCTCATCAACGAAAACCGGCATTATCAGGTCATCCGTGCTGAGCCTGCTCTCCCGAAGAAGGGGCCTCAGCCTGGCCCTTCTCAACCTTCTCATTCTCAGGGCTGGGAACTCCATTCGATCCACCTCCAAAAAGGTATTCTACTGCCTCGATAACCTCCGAACTTCCGTTCCTCGCGGCCTGCTTTATCCTCAATGTCGGC
>NZ_JBPLZQ010000034.1:0-9401 GCF_054018175.1 Geoglobus sp. | reverse complement strand
TTAGGTGGTATAATGTGGAGAGCTGGTTATTTTGACAGTCCCTCCAAATGGCATCACAAATGAAATCAAAAGCGATGAAAAATTTTTATCCATCTCACCTTACCTCTGCCAATGAAGGAGAGAATGGAAAAGTACTGGCATATCCCGTTTATTCTCATCGCAATATCTATTGGTCTCTACTTAAGAATTGCCAACCCCTGGAATGCCGTTTTCGTGCCATGGATGGAGGGGGCAAGGCTGAGCGGAAACGACCCATGGTACTACTTCAGACTTATCGAATCTGCAGTACATAATTTCCCAAACAGGATATGGTTTGACGCCTTCACCCACTATCCACATGGCACATACACACACTTCGGACCTTTCCTGGTTTACCTCGGAGCTTTAGTCTCGATGATCTTTGGAGCAACAACACCTGCAGAAATAAGAACGGTAATTGCCTTCATCCCAGCAGTGGGAGGTGCTTTACTGGCTATACCCACATATATTCTGACAAAGGAGATTGGAGATTTTTGGAAAGAGGGCTGGAGTGATTTCTGCATTTGTGGTTATACTCATTCCAGGCCAGCTTATGGCCAGGAGTGTTCTCAGCTTCAACGACCACAACATCTGGGAGGTTTTCTGGCAGATTGCAACTCTGGGGACTTTCATGCTGGCATACAACAAATGGAAAGGTTACGACGGAGATCTGAAAAACCCCAAGATGCTCGCATATCCTGTTATTGCAGGAATTTGTATAGGGATGTACCTCTTGGCATGGGGTGCAGGATTTATTGCCGCACTAATCATTCTGACCTTCGTAATCCTATCGTTCTTATTGAAGAAGGTCATCCAAGTGGATACTAGCGCACTTGCCAGAGTCTCAGTAATCTCATTTCTCGTGGCTTCTGTGATCTACCTGCCTTTTTCACACAAATTCCCTAACTTCGCTGTGACATATTACTCACCCTTCCAGCTAAGCGTGATGCTCGGATCAGCAGTTATTGTGGCAGTGCTGCACGCTGTCGAGGTAAAACTCACCAAAAACAAAAAGTTTGACCAAAGCTGGATATTTCCTGCTGCAGTAGGAGCAACAATTGTTATCGCCACCATGTTGCTATATCTAATCTCACCAGAGTTCATCAGAAGCTTGCAATCCATACTAAGGGTTATCCAGCCAAAAGGTGGACAATTAACCATCGCCGAAGTTCAGCCCTTCTTCTCCCTTGGCGGAAAGTTCAGCCTAACACCGGCGTGGCAGAACTTCAGCATCACATTCTTCTTCGCGATTCCGGCCATGCTCTACTACGCGTACAGGTTCGTCAGGGCGAGAGACGAGAGGCTCCTCTTCGTCCTGATCTGGGGATTTGCGATGCTCATAGCCCTTACTGGACAGAACCGCTTCGCCTACTAATTGGGAGTGGTTTCGGCAGTTTTCTCATCTGCAATCGTGAGCGAGATCCTCGAGAGGGTCAGGTTCTACGACTACGTTTCCGCTGCCCTGAGGAACGATGAGAGGGCGATGAAGAGGATTGGAATCAAGATCTTGGTGGCCGGAATTCTCGTGCTCCTCGTCCTCATATACCCGACGCTATCGCAGGCAAACGAGTACAGCAGGTGGTCCACAGGGGGATCAACGAGCAGTGGTACGACACCCTTGTCTGGATGCGGGAAAATACTCCGGGTAAGGAGATGTACGACCAGTTCTACTACCAGCTTTACAAACCACCTGAGAGTTTCAGAGAGCCGTACCCGTACTATCCTGAAGGAGTGTACAGCGTTATAAGCTGGTGGGACTACGGTCACTGGATTACGGCAATTGCACACCGCATTCCCGTTGCCAATCCATTCCAGCAGGGCATAGGCAACAAGTACAACGACGTGCCAGGAGCTGCTCCGTTCTTCACGGCGTTCAATGAGAGCTATGCCGACAGAATAGCAGAAAAGCTGGGTGTGAAGTACGTCGTCAGCGACGTGGAGATGGCGACAGGCAAGTTCTACGCGATGGCGGTCTGGGCCGAGGGCAGCCTTGAGAAAGCGGGCCAGATGTACTACTCGGGGACCGGTGTTGTGTACGTGGACCCCAGCGGCAATCTCGGAATTTCATTGACAGGCAGAGTTCCTTTCGGTGCGAGGCCCGTTTCCGGAATAAACATTCCGAGCGAGAACTACTACAGGACTATGGAGGCGAGGTTCCACATATTCGACGGAAGTGGTCTGAAGCACTACAGGATGGTCTACGAGAGCGGTTTTGGAGACAACACGTACTCGGGCTTCCAGGAGCTCGTCTACAGAAACATCTACAACTCAGTCTACGCAAAGAAGCTCGGCTTCGGCAAGGTAGAGGCGAGGTCCACGGGATACGTGAAGGTCTTCGAGCACGTTAAGGGAGTTACTGTGAAGGGGAAGGCGAGTGGCGACGAGGTTATTGCAAAGGTAACGATCAAGACCAACCAGGGCAGGGTGTTCGAGTACGTGCAGAAAGCAAAGGTCGTGAACGGGGAGTACGAGCTGACACTTCCATACGCCCAGAACACCACCTATCCCGTTAAGCCGGTCGCAGACTACACCTTGGAGAGTGGAGGCGTTGTGAAAACGCTGAGAGTCTCGGACGAGCAGGTTGAGAACGGAGACGTTATCGTTCTCGACCTGACCTGACTCCAAAATTTTTTATGAGCCAGTCTGTTCTCAAACAGGCTTTAGTGTCTTCATTTGTACGTTTTCCTGAGCCTGACAGTTTTGCTCATTCCGTTGCTGTATCTCTCAACAATCCCCCTCTCCTCAAGACTTCGCAGTATCCTTGACAAAGTGGATTTGGGAATGCCTGTCCTTGCAGATAGCTCTACCTGAGTCATCTCTCCAAACTCGTGAAGGCACTCAACTACTCGTCTCTCGTTATCCTTTAACGACCTCAACAGGATCGATATCTCCCCCGATGAGTTTTGAAGTGCTGAATTGCTATTACCACAATTTTTCCCCGAATTGTTTGAGAGCCTCCCGACAAAATCTTTCACAGCCCACAATATCAAAACGATGAACAGGAGAGCAAGAGTTCCCTCTACGAAGTCCCCTATCATCAGTCCAGCGATATACGCGGCAATTGCAGTGAGTGCGCACTCTCTCGTTATTTCGATTTTCATAATCTCCCCACCAAGAAAAAATTTAAAAAATTTATGTCAATTTTAAGTATATCCACCATCTCTCGTGATGTGTAAGTACTTATCAACTTGTACCCACGCCCACGCATCAACGTCATCTACGCCGGGCAGTACGTTATCGAAGCCAGCTCTGGCATCAACTCTTCCAGCCACTGATGTCCATGTTGCATCACTATCGAAGTACTCAACGTTCCAACCCAAGAATCCATTTGCATAGACACTGGAATTGTCTGCAACGTAAAAGACCCTATCTCCAGGATACACATGGAAGTATCCTTTAGCCGTTAGTTTCCAAAGCGTAATTCCTAACGCATTTTTTGCCTCAATTCCAGACCAAGCCTCAACAACAGTAACAGAGGTTGTTATCAGTCTCAGCTCTTTTAACAATATGCCTCGCTCCTTCACTATTGTCGCTGGTTCCTCATTTTTTGTGGTCTTTAAAAACTCCACTTTTCTTTCAACTTTCCTCTCGATCGTCTTTGGTACGACTTCTCTTGCTTTCAAGCTGTTTCCTACTTTGTAGACCTCGATGTATTTTAGTGTTTCATTCTTCTTTAAAACAACGAGAGAGGTTTCGTTATCTGAATCTACTATATAAATACCAACGTAAGTCCAACCATCTCCAGCAGTTTCCAGAGATTTCTGAACTATTTTATCTCTTACAGTATTCGTCTGCTCTGCTGCAACCATCCCAACCACCAATAGCGTTGCAATCATCCACAATACGATTCTCCTAATCTCCATCACCTCCAAATTTTTTCTTTCTATATGTTGAAACATCATAAATAACTAAAGTGAAACTTCTTGGAACAGCTTATAAATGATTGTTCCATTCGTTTGGAAATGGTTCATACATTCCTGGAGTGGTAATATGGATAGGGACATTAAAAACAAAAAGTTGGTTTCAGAGTTCTCACAGCTCCAAAATTCAGCGAAAGGTTTAAATTTTAGCCCATCTGGGGGGTTGTAATGAAGCTTATCGCCTGTCCATCATGCGGTGAGGACATAGTTATAAGAGACCTTTACGAGGGCGTGGAAATGCAGTGCGACTTCTGCGGAGCCGTGCTGATTTACGAGGACGGGAGGTTCATACTGCTCGACACCAACGAGGAGTTCGATCCGGAGGACCTGGAGAAGGACTTCTCGGACGAGAACAGGGATGACTTCGAGGACGACCTCGACTACGACGGGTTCGAGGACTATTACGAGGAATAGAAAGGATTTTATTTTTTAATTATTAACCCTGCTCCATGAAACTTCTCGCAATTACGGGAACCAAGAGGAAGGGTAACAGCCTTATTGCCGCGAGCTACATCGCCAGGAAGCTGAACGCAGACCTCGAGATTTTGAACCTTGTCGAAAAGGATATCCAGCCGTGCAAGGCCTGCTACGCCTGCCTTTTCGGCCAGAAGTGTTCCATACAGGACGACGTTGAGGATATCCTGAACAGCATCAGGGAGGCGGACTTCATCCTGATCTCCTCACCTGTTTACTGGCTCGACGCTACCGGAAAGGTGAAGATGCTCCTCGACAGGATGTTCATGGCCCTTCAGTACTTCGAGGAGCTGAGGGAGAAGAGGGGGGCTGTCGTGTACTTCTACGGGTTCGAGGAGCTGAGGGGGTGGGCGTCCAACACGTACAACATCCTCCTGAGGGTTCTCGGGATCACGCCCGTGGCCGTCGTGCCGATTCATGCTGCTCTTCCCGGAGAGGTGCTGAAGGACGAGAACGTCAGAAAGCTGGACATGCTCGTGGATGCCATAAGGAACGGGAAAACGCTGAGGTTCGAGGGGCAGTGTCCTGTTTGCTTCTCGGAGGTCTTCAAGCCGATCGACGGTGCGCTCGAGTGTCCCCTCTGCCACTCGAAGCTGAACTCCAGCCTCGAAGTCGTGCGGGAAGGCGGAACCCTGAGCTACGACTGGATGGTGGAGCACTACGACGTGCTCAGGGGGATGAAGGAAACATTTTTAGAGCAGAAGGATGAGCTGAAGGCATTAAGGGATCGGTATGGAGTTTGAGGATGAAATCAGACAGATATTCGACGAGGAATTCGTAAGAAGGGCTGTAAAGCTGAAGAAAACCGGAAACATATTCAACCCCGTTTTCTACATACTCTTCACGAGGCTCGTGGAGATCTCGAGCATAATAAACGACGTCGTCCTGCCGAACCGGCTCGAGATCGAGGAGATGTTCAGAACCCGGAAGGAGTTCCTCCAGCTCGACATGAAGACCATAAACGAGACGCTGAGGAGGGTCTGGATCTTCGAGATAAGGAGGGAGGAGGAGTACAGGTTCAGCAAGGGCATAGAGGACCTGATGTACATAGTCTACAGGATGAGGGACATACAGAAGAGGATAGACGAGGTGCTGCTGAGGCACATAAGCAAGTGGGAGAAGGAGGAGATTCTCGAGCTTTACTTCATCCTGGGGAAGGTCCTGCTCGAGGTAGAGGAGAGGATAGTTGACATAGCCTCGAAGGAGGCGAGGGTGGCCTGGCTGAGGTGGCTCATGGACAGCATGGGGGTCAACTCGAACGTTGTCAGCAATGTATATGAGTACCTGAGCGGAACGGGGCATCCACTCGCAGTAATCCGTCTCGCGGAAACCGGAGACTTCAGGGAGATTCCGGAGTTCGAGGAGATGCTGAAGGGCCTGGACGAGAACACGAGGAAGATCCTGCTGAACGGGATGAAGGTCGTTTTCAGAGAGGTGGAGTGATCAGAAAAGGTTCTCTGGGCGATCAAAGTCCCTGTAGTCCAGGAAGATCTCGTTCACCCTCAGCTCCGCTCTTATGCCGTTCTCAACCAGTGGGGCCAGGTAATTCAGCCCCGCAAGCACGACGAGCCTCGCCCTCACGCCAGGTGGAATGTTCAGGCTGTTCTCCGGCGAGCCCTCCAGGTACACCACCCCGCCGAATCCCCTCGACTCTGCCCTCTCCACCTCTCTCCTGGCAATTTCAACAGCATGTTTGCTCAGACTCCTTATGGCCGTTATCAGATAACCCTCTCCAGATTTAACGGCTTTCCAAACGCTCGTAAGCCCCGATTTCAGGAAGAGCCACCCCGGACTCAGCGTTGTCCCGGAATAGCTGATAACATCCCTTATTCCTGCCGGGGAGTTTCTCCAGTATAGCAGACCCGCATACTCCGGCAGGAGGTTGATCCCGGCCCTTCTCAGGATCACGTCGAATATCGTGTTTGAGATAACCGCAATGGCAACTCTCCCCTCCTCAACCTCAAACCTGTCCACCACCTCGCTCTCATCAGCAACGCTGACGAGTCTGGAGATCAGAAAATCAGCCCTGGAGGTTTCGAGCATGATCTCTCCAGCTCTCTCGAAGTCGTCCTTGTCAATGATGGCCACGTCAGTCGGAACGGTTCCGGACATCCTCACCAAGTCGAACGTGCAGTGGTAGGCGTTGAACTCTATCACGTCGGTGAACTCTCCCAGCCTCTCGAAGACGTTTACTCTCTTCAGGATCTCGAAGCCGGCCTTGGTTATCCTCACACCTCTTACGGCCTTCCTGACGTAGCCCATCCTCTCGAGCTTCTTCAGGTGGTACCTCACTGTCCTCGGATCTATGACTATGCCCTTCCGCTTAAGAATCTCCGCTATCGCGTAGGAGCTCTTGGGCTCTCCGTCCTCAAGGGCCTCCAGTATCGAAGCGAGGGTTCTGTCGAGCATGACAAAAAATATACCTCAGATCACGCCCTCATTCCTGAGCCTCTCGATCTCCTCCCTGCTGTAACCGATCCTCGACAGAATCTCGTCCGTGTGCTCCCCGAGTCTCGGAGGTCTCCTCACCTCGACCTCGAAGTCCGAGAACTTCACCGGGTTGTTGAAGAGCTTTATCTTGCCCAGCCCTGGATAATCTACATCCACTATCACGTTCCTCGCCCTCGTCTGAGGGTGGTTCACAACCTCCTCAATCGTGTTCACCGCACCACACGGAACTCCGGCCTTCAGCAGAATCTCTATCCACTCGTCCCTGCTCCTCTCCCTCAGCTTCTCCACTATGATCCTCTCCAGCTCGTCCCTGTGCCTGAGCCTGTCCTGATTCGTCGCGAAGCGGGGATCGTCCATTATGTGCTCCAGGCCGACAGCCTTGCAGAACGCCTTCCAGTGCCACTCGGTGGCCACGACGATGTTCACAAGCTTTCCGTCTCCCGCCGGATACGGCTCGTAGGGCGTTGCCAGGAAGTACTTCGACCCCATCCTGAGCTCCTCGTCCTTCATCCCCTCCACCAGCACCATGTTCATCAGGTTCATCATCAGCGTGACAGCGCAGTCGAAGAGCGAGACGTCGATCTCCATTCCCTTTCCCGTCCTCTCCCTGTTGAACAGCGCCACCATAACCGCGTAAACTCCGTAAAGCGCGGCAAGCAGGTCGGTTATCGGGACGTTAACCTTCGACGGGTGCTCTTTTGTGCCCGTGTAGCTTATGATTCCCGTCTCACCCTGCATGACCTGGTCGAAGGCCGGTCTGTCCCTGTACGGCCCTGTCTGTCCAAACCCGGAGATGTGGCAGTAGATTATATCCGGCTTCACCTTCTTCACGCTCTCGTAGTCCACGCCGAGCTTCTTCACCACTCCAGGAACAAAGTTCTCTATGATCACGTCCGCTTTCTCCACGAGCCTGAAGAACACCTCCCTGCCCTCCTCCCTCTTCAGGTCGAGCGTAATGGACTTCTTGTTCCTGTTTGTAACGGCAAAGTAGAAGCTGAGATCACCCCTTATCGGTATCCAGTGCCTCGCGAGATCTCCAACTCCCGGCCTCTCAACGTGTATCACCTCAGCCCCCAAGTCGGCGAGCAGGGTGCCGACGTAAGGACCCGCAACTGCCTGCCCGAGCTCGATCACGGTTATGCCTTCGAGAGGCAGTCCTGACTCTCCCACACCCATCACCTCACTTTATGCACACAACAGGTATCTCGGCCTCGAGGATGACCTGCTGGGCTGTGCTGCCGAACAGGAGCTTTCCTGCGGGACTCCTCTTCCTCACACCTATTACCAGGAGCTTCGCACCAACCTCCTGGCAGAACAGCAGGATGTCCTTCGCGGGTTCGTTGCCCCTCATGAGCAGGTGAGTCTCGACCTCAGCGCCATGCTTTCTTGCGAGCAGCTCTGCCTCACCAAGCATGTCTTCCGCGCGCTCCACGTCCTCCCTCGTGACCCTCGAACCTCCGGGCATCGAGTGTATTATGTGGAGCCTCTCCCCCCTCATCCTCGACTCCTCGGCCGCAAACCTGACTATCCTCTCCATCCTGTCTCTCCTGTCAATCGCCGCGACTATCATGGCTAAACCCCCACGTAGGCTCTCCTAACCACATCCGACTCCCTGATCTCGTCCACCGTGCCCTCGGTGACCACCATCCCCTCTCCCAGAACGTACGCGTAGTCAGAGATTTCGAGCGAGGCGAAGACGTTCTGCTCGACGAGGAGTATCGTCAGTCCCTCGTCCTTGAGCCTCGAGATCGTCTCGAACACCTCCGCAACGAGCTTTGGCGCGAGACCCTGGCTCGGCTCGTCCATGAGTATGAGCTTCGGAGCCGTCATCAGCGCCCTCGCTATCGCCAGCATCTGCTGCTCCCCTCCACTCATCGTCCCCGCCTTCTGCTTCTTCCTCTCCTTCAGCCTCGGAAAGAGCGTGTAGACGAGGTCGAGAGAGTCGTCGAGTTTCTCCTCAGCATGCTTCGTGTACGCGCCGAGCATCAGGTTCTCCTCGACAGTCATCGAGGGGAAGAGGTGCCTCCCCTCCAGGACCATCGTCATGCCCACCTCCACCTTCAGGTGGGGGGGCATGTACGTAACATCCCTGCCGTCGAACTCCACCACTCCCTTCCACGGCCTGTTCAGCCCGAAAATCGCTCTGAGCGTGGTCGTCTTGCCCGCTCCGTTCGGGCCGAGGATCGTGGTTATCGTGCCCCCTTTCACCTCAAGGTCAACGCCCCACAGAACCTGCATCTACCCGTAGCCCGTCTCGAGGTCCCTGACGAACAGCATTCACACCACCTTCCTGCCGAGGTACACCTCAATAACCCGGGGATCGTTGAGGACCTTCACTGTCTCTCCCTCCACCAGCTTCTTCCCCTGGTGCATCACTATGACCCTTTCAGCGAACTTGGTTATCGCGTGCATGAGGTGCTCGACCATCGAGACGACAGCTATGTCCTCCTCCCTCCTTACATCCTTCAGCAGTTCTATGATCCTGTCCACGTCAGAGGGATTCATTCCAGCCATGACCTCGTCGAGCAGGAGCATCTT
>NZ_JBPLZQ010000033.1:0-3690 GCF_054018175.1 Geoglobus sp. | reverse complement strand
CTATTTTGAATCTCATAAGGAGAACGGCAACCATTCGAGGAGCATAAATTCCCCAAACGCCCTCTCAGAATCTCATAAGGAGAACGGCAACACGTGCTTTAATGCGATATTGATCAGTTGTCGTAATAGAATCTCATAAGGAGAACGGCAACTTGGAAAGCTGGCCAGAATATTGCGTGAGTGAAGAGTTCCAAGAATCTCGCAGGGAGGGCAACGTCTCAATCCCTGAGCATGACCTGGGTTCAAGAGTTCCCGGCCTGGATGTTTGAAGTATTGATGATAAGGGCAAACCTTAAATCCTCTCAAACCAGTGTTTACATTATATGTCCACAACAACATACAGTGTGCGAATCCCGAGAGAAGTGAGAGAGACCATGGAGAAAATAAAGGACGTGAACTGGCAGGAGGAGATCAGGAGAATGATAATAGAGAGGGTCAGAGAGGAGGCAAAGAGGAGGCTGCTCGAAGATGCGAGAGAGTTGAGGAGCAGGATGAAGAGCTCGGAGATCACGGAGATGATAAGGGAGGATAGAGATGCCAGATAGGGTCGTGCTCGATTCCAGCGTTATTGCGGCAATCTTCTTCAAGGAGGATGGGGTTGTTGAGGCAGCTGAGCGGATTGTGGAGAACAGCAGGAGAATGTACACCGTGGATCTTGCCGTGGCGGAGATAACAAACGTTGCCTGGAAGAAGGTCGTTTTCGGGAAGGAGGACAGAGGGATTGTCAAACTCGCGCTTGATAAGAGCATCGAGTTCATAAATTCAGTATGTGAAGTTCTCAGCTCTGAGGAGCTCTACGAGTCTGCTTTTGAGATTTCCGTGGAGAGCGGCTTAACGGCCTACGATTCCCTTTTCATCGCCGCCTCGCAGAAACTTGACGCGCCGCTTGCAACTGCGGACAGAAAGCTGTACGAAAAAGCCAGGAATGCGATACTCGTCTCCAGCTCTGAATAGAAAACTCGCGCTGTTCCACGACTCCTGATTGATCACTCTAAACCCGGAGTTCTGCTGAGGAGAACTCGCGGTCAGATGGGTTGCTGATATTCTTGACATCGGTTTGAGAGGCGCAATCGAACTCATAGAGGAGAAAGCTGATGGGAATGTTACCTGCTGAAGAGCAGATAAAGGCTTTAGAGCTGGCAAAAAAGCTGTCAGAATAAATCACTATGCTTGAGGCCATTTCGAGATCACTCAACGGTTTTGCGCCTGATTACTCCAAGTCCGGACGTTCTCCCACCACCGACATTGGAATACTCACCGAAATTCAGAAGGAGTGACGTGAGCTCAGCAAATCTCTCTTCGTAGGTGTCTTCCGGAAGGGAGAAGTTAACCGTTCCCGTGAATCCGGCGGACCACATTTTCTTTTTCAGCAATACCTTCTCAGTTCTGATATTCAGCCCTGAAACTGCCACTCCTCCCCTGTCCACCCACTCTCTGTAGTCAGCAGGAACTTCCTCAATGAATGCAGAGTAGAGCCTCGCAAGACTCCTGAACATGAGTTCTGGCACCGGCATGGGAACGAATCTGTAGCTGTTTGAGGGAATTCTGAAGTAGCACGGGGATACGAAGTCCACCCTGAATTTGCCGGGTGATTCTCCATCAAGAGATTCAGCGTCCACGTACCTCACCTTTACCCTCCTGAGCGGGTTTTCCACGGCCGTGAAGTACACACTGTCGGTCGAGATCAGGTAGTCCCTGAGCGCCTCTCCTATTTCGGGGACGAAGAAGGTGATGGAGAAGCTGTAGCTCCTCCCCTCCTCAAGGCTGTTTACCGGCAGACCGCTGAGCATCACCGGTGTGACGGAGAATGGAGAGATGCCCCTGCTTGAGTGCAGTCTTTCAGCAAAGGCTCTATCCATTCTTCCCAGTACCCAGTAAACAAAACCTCTAACATAGGCACCGGAGTACATCCTGAACCTCTTGCTCTCCAGCGCCTCAAACTCAATCTCAACTCTGACGAAGTCAGTCATGGATCGAAACCCAGCCCAGGGGTTTGTTGTCGAACGTAACCCTCCTCACAAGCGGAAAGTTCCTGCTGAACCTCTTTGTTCTGGGATTTCTGCCGAGTCCAAGCTTCCTTCTAACCCCCTCAAATTCAGGGTGTGTTTTGAGCAGCGTTCCGATTGTTGACGAGTACCAGCCGGTCCCCCACCCAATCCTGAGAATAATGCCCCTTGCCTTCAGAACGTTTCTGAACTCCTGCTTTACCACTTCAGGATAGCTGCGATTTGTTTCGGCCTTAACCACCTCCTCTGCAAACTCTCTTGCCGCAGAAGTTATCTCATCAAAGTCGAGCTTCTGGCCCAAATAGCTCAGTGTGAAATCATCCACTTTAACCTTAATTTCAGCCTCCTGCCCATCATCTACGCACTCTGCAAGCTGGCTGAAGTTTCTCATTCCGAGGAACTTTATCTGGTAAATGCTGCAGCTATCAAAAAACGCCGAGTCGCTTATTTTCAACGCCCTCAGAAGGTCGTTTTTCGGGTCTCCCCTTCTTGTCCCCTCCAGCCGAACCCTTCTGAAAACCTTCTCTTCGAGCCAGTCGTCCACCCTCTTGACGTCGAACCTTCTCAGCTCTTTAATGTGGTTAATCGTCTGCTCAAGCAATTTTCTGTCCTCCTTGACGGCCTTCCACAGCAGCACGGTCCTGATTGCCCCCTTTACTGACGATCCAGGGATGTAGGGCTTTCCACGGCTCTTTACGTGCATCAGAATCTCCTTCCTACCTGGCTGTCTTCCAATCAGGCGAGCCTCGTGCGACTTTATTTCTGACAGATCCCTTAAATAGTCATCCACGGAACTGTCGCCACTGCCAATTTTCCTCGCCACATCCACCGCGTCAAGCCCCTTTTTCTCAATTTCCTCGAAAAACTTCATCGAGTCTATGAATATGACCCTGTTTCCCTTAATCACAAAGTCCATCGCAAGATACCTGTCTCCCGAACCTATGTGGGTGGGTGTGAGAATCTCAAGCCTCATCTGTGACCACCGTCCTGATCAGAAACGACTTTCCGTTCACCCACACCTCGTGACCAGCGAGAGATGGGAGGTCGGTGTAGGCGATACTGAGGTTCACCAGCTCTCCCTCCTCGGCTCTCCTGAAAACCGAACCCTCTGAGGCCATGATTACCTTTGGCTTCCTGAGTGTCGCTTTTCGCGAATTTATCCAACCGCTCCTGACAAGAGGTTTCCAGTAAACAACGCTTTCGAGGTCTCCCGGGTATGTCAGGGAAAGGGTGACGTAGCAGTTTCCGTCTTCTCGAATTTTTATCTCGTCATTTCCCACCTCGAATTTCCCGAGTCCCCACGTCCTTTTACCTCCAATCCCCTCATCCTGCAGGTACTTCAGAGCAACCTCGATCAGACCATCCCTTCCGTCCACCATGAAGTACAGGCCGGAATTTTCTTCAAACCTAAGGGCTGTCAGATAGTAGATTCCGGAATTTGATGTCGTTCTGTCCAGAACAACCTTCGGGATTTCCACCTTTTTCATGAAATCCATTTTGTCGTTATCGCCGACCTCAGAAACGTTTCCTGAAATGACTTTTTCGAAATCATCAAGGGGCAGAAACCTCCACTTTTTCTCGATCGGCAGGTGAGGTGCTGGCAGGTAGTAAGTCCCGTTTTTGAACGGAAAGCACGAGCTGAACCTCAGCTCTCCATGGCGAACCCTCTCCACGAACTCCTCAA
>NZ_JBPLZQ010000032.1:0-3613 GCF_054018175.1 Geoglobus sp. | reverse complement strand
GAAAATTAAAAGTTTATGTTATAAAAATGGCAAATTAAAAGGTTTGCTGCAGATCTCTGTGTAGTGTTTTGGACAGTCTTGTACGAGTCCTGGTTAGACTTTCAGATTTTGGGTTGAGGAGACTGGTGGTGGAAATGATGCTTTGATGGTTGTTTCGTAATCGATACAGAAAAGTTTAAATTCCGTAACAGTACACTTTCAATCAGGTGATCAAAATGTCTGAGGAGAAAATTATCGAGGTTTTGAAGAGTGCAGGAAAGCCGCTGAAGACGAAGGAGATTGCCGAACTTGCCGGGTTGGACAGCAAGGAGGTCTCGAAAATAATATCGAAGCTGAAAAAGGAGGGGAAAATAAAAAGTCCGAAAAGGTGTTACTACTCCGTCTGATCCCTAAGATTTTTGGGTATTTTGTTATATTTTCTCAGGTGCACCATTACTCATGGACTTCAGAAAAATAATCCCGAGGATGCACGGCGCTACGTCAATATGGTTCGCGTCTATGGTTCTCGCGCTTCCTGAACTCACACCAATCGAACTTCTCGCGTCTCTGTCAGTCTTTTTCGCCGTGGCTGCCGGTCACAACGTGATATTCAAGGGAAAGGCAGGTGTGGGTGACTATGCGGTCCTCGTAACCGCAGCATCGCTCATAGCAATCACGGCCACCTGGAATCACGCGATCGTGCTCTACTCGATACCGCTTCTCCTATCCATTGCATTCAGAAAAGACTTCAGAAAATACGTGATTTTCTCGTCTCTGCTCACGACAATTCCCGCATCATATCTCTCCGAAGTACCGGCGTTTCTGGCGTTCGTCTCGTTTGCGTTTGCAGGTGTGCTGCTGGCAGACTCGTTCATCTACTCTGACAGGAGAACTGCAATTGCCGGAATCGCTCAGTACTCTGCAGTGTCTTTTGCAACCTATCCTGTTCTCTCAATCTTTACGCTCGCTCTCGCACTGCCGTTTTTCGTCAGGATGAGTCTGAAGTCTCTGGGTTTGTACCTGCTTGCGTCTGTCACGCTCAACGCGGTTTCGCTTCTTTTAATTATTTATCATGTATGATCTATATTTTTGGTGGCCTAATTTTTTAGGGAAAACCATGATATAATTCACCGCTATTTTAGAAAATATGAAACTGGAAGGAAAAGTTAGCCAGCACGAAAGCGTGCAGAGAATGTACGAAATCGTTTCTGGACAGGGCGTTTCGAACGTTATCGACAGGTTTAACGCCCAGGAAAAGGGCAGGTGTCCATACTGCACACAGGGGCTGAGCTGCCAGCTCTGCAGCATGGGGCCGTGCAGAATTGGGCCGGGTAAGGAGTACGGAGCGTGCGGAATTGACGCCGCAGGAATGGTCACGAGGAACTTCGTCCACCTGAACATGCTCGGGACAGAAGCATACACATACCACGCGATTGAGGCAGCCAAAACACTCAAGGCGACGGCAGAGGGTAAGACTCCCTACGAGATAAAGGACGTTGAGAAGCTGAAGTGGTTCGCTCAGCAGCTCGGAATTGAGGGAGACGACGTAAAGGATCTCGCTATCAAGGTTGCTGATTTTGTGATTGCGGACCTGAGCTCACACGAACCGAGCAGGATCGTCCTTGCGTTCACCCCGGAGAAGAGGAGAGAGGTGTGGGAGAAGCTCGGTCTGATTCCAAACGGGGTGTTCCAGGAGCTCCTGACCGTTGGCAGCTCGTCCATGACCAACGTCGACTCAAACTACGTCTCCCTCGCCATGAAGAGCATGAGGATGGGCATCGTTACATGCCTTGGTGCCCAGCTCGTCGTGGAAACAATCCAGGACATCCTGTTCGGCACTCCGATGCCACACGAGGCCTATGCGGACTTCGGCATCGTCGATCCGGAGTACGTGAACATAGCCGTTAACGGCCACGAACCCTTCGTCGGAATGGCTCTGATAAAGCTTGCCGAGAGGGAGGATATCCAGGAAAGGGCGAGGCAGGCAGGAGCGAAGGGGCTCAGAATCGTTGGGTTCATTGAAACAGGCCAGGAGATTCTCCAGAGGGTCTCAAGTCCGGTCTTCGTCGGACTCGTGGGCAACTGGATAGTCCAGGAGTACGTGCTGGCGATGGGAGGAATTGACGTGTTTGCTGCGGACATGAACTGCACGCTCCCGAGCCTCCCGCTCTACCAGAAGTACGGCGTCAAAATAGTGCCGGTCAGCAAGCTTGTGAGGTTAAGGGGAATAAACGAGGGACTCGACTACGAGCCCGAAAAGGCCGAGGAAATCGCGATGAAGCTAATCGACATGGCGATAGAGAACTTCAGGGAAAGGAGAAAGAACATCGAGCCGATAAAGGTGGAGAACAAGAAGAAGATCACAGTTGGCTTCTCGCCCGAAGCGATCCTCAAGGCCCTGAACAACGACCTGAACGTCCTTTTCGACGCGCTGAAGAACGGCAGCATAAAGGGAATCGCCGCCCTCGTCAGCTGTACGACTCTGAAGAACGGTCCCCACGACACCCACTCCGTTACAATAGCCAAGGAACTCATCAAGAAGGACGTACTCGTTCTCTCGATGGGGTGCGGAAATGCTGCAATGCAGCAGGCTGGACTGACGAGCATGGAGGCCGTTGATCTTGCAGGCGAGGGGTTAAAGCAGGTGTGCAAGGCTCTCGGCATCCCACCGGTGCTCAGCTTCGGCACGTGCACCGACACGGGCAGAGCGGCTTACCTGCTCAAGGTGATTGCTGAGGCCCTCGGAGTTGACATACCCGACCTTCCGGTTGTTGCTACTGCACCAGAGTACATGGAGCAGAAGGCGACGATTGATGCGATATTTGCAGTGGCGTACGGTCTGACTGTGCACGTCTCCCCGATACCGCCAATAACCGGTAGCGAGGATGCCGTCAGGCTCTTCACCGAGGATGTGGAGGGGCTCACTGGCGGAAAGGTTATGGTCGAGGAAGATCCTGTGAAGGCTGCGGAGAAGCTGGTACAGGTTATTGAGGAAAAGA
Organism: Geoglobus sp.; assembly: GCF_054018175.1. Taxonomy (NCBI): domain Archaea; kingdom Methanobacteriati; phylum Methanobacteriota; class Archaeoglobi; order Archaeoglobales; family Archaeoglobaceae; genus Geoglobus; species Geoglobus sp. Next base: position 635 of record NZ_JBPLZQ010000032.1, on the reverse strand, counting down.
GGAAGAAGCTCGGGCTCTAGGGAAGAAAGCCGTATATGTCCGAGATGTGCCTGATCAGCAACCTCTCAACCTTTTTTATTTTGGATTTTGGTACTTCGCTGCCAATCGGACAGAAATCGTGGACGGTGGCCTTTCCCTTTTCCACGTCGTAGACGACCGGGTAGAGTCTGCAACCCACGGGCCTGTGTTCGTAAATTTCGCATTTGCAGTTCTTCAGAAAGAAGCATTTTCCGTCGACATTTTTCAGAACCCTCACACCGTCAATCACGATGCTGAAGTCCTCCCTCGAGTATCCAAGTTTCTCGATTCTCCTCAGATCCCTCTCACTGAGCTGCATTTCCGTATCCTTGCAGCACTCGCAGCATGCAATCTCAGAGCACCTCAGCTTCACTTCCATTTCAGACCCCGTAAAAAGTCCTGGAGACTCACACCGGACCTCTTTGCGATTCTCTCAAGTATTCTATAGGTGTTCGTCGAGTACTGTATGGCCCTCTTGTCCCTGTACGCCACCTCTCTCGGAATGAACCTCCCTGCGATCTCCCTGAGAATGTACTTCCTCACGACGCCGTCACCCCCCCCCCCCCCCAAACCCAAAAAAATGGACAGGGCAACCTCTATTATATCGAAGCTGAGGT
>NZ_JBPLZQ010000031.1:0-29183 GCF_054018175.1 Geoglobus sp. | reverse complement strand
GAGATTCCCACGTTCAAATCTCTCCTTTACCCCTTTATAACCCTTTTCCTGCCCGCTTTTTCGAGGGATTGCTGGTTGCATGGTGAAGTGAGCGGGAGTATTTAAAGAGCAGCCAGTTTTTGAGAAGCTGTTTCAGTGAAGATACTTTGAAGTTCGGATCGGAGAGACCCAGCTGCGCGAAAGGAATCCCTGGAGACCGCTAAGTTCAGACCGCCAGCTACATGAATTTTTATCCGTGAACGTAATCAAAGAAACTTTATCGCGTGACATATTCACTTTACTCAAAAGGAGAATTATAAATTCTGGCTATGTTCAAAATTACCCCGTAACTACGCCAATCAACCGCTGTTGGCTCGCTGTTTTCCTTTTCAAGATGAAACCAATTTGATTTCGCAGAATAAATGCCAGACTTCTGAGAGAGATCTGCGGACACACCACCTCAACAAGGCGCCAGATCGAGAAGCATCTGACCTCAAATCCGCTATAGCGCACATCGGACAATGACACAGCAAATCATCGCCCTGCCGCTAATGGGGGCGTATGGCAGGGAGCACTGCAGCGATGATGGATTCGTCACAGATTACCACACCGCCATACCCTCGGATACGCTGTGAATTGCTACGGCCAGAGCAGAGATGTCAGCCCGCTGAACCACTTAACAATCCTTCAGGCAAAAGATATGTCCCGTCTCGATCCAGAATACGACTGAAAACGAAAGGCTGGATGAATTATATAAAGAAAACATGAACATTTCAAGGGAACTCGAGCTTTCGTATGTGGCATCGAGATATTTCGACGTGGACTACTCCGGGGACGTTGCCAGAGAGGGGATTGAGGCAGTCAAAAAATTCATGGAGGTGCCCGGGATTGAATGATAGAACGGCCAAATACTATGAGCTGCTCAGGAAAAACGAGGATTTTTTCAGGAACGCTAAAATGATTGCGGTAGAAGCGAAGGAGAGGGCAGAGAAGATCTTCGGAGAATGCGAGGTTTTCATGGTGGGCAGCTACGCGAGAGGAGAACACACGCTTTCATCAGATCTGGACATACTGATCGTCTCTGACAGGATTCCCGAAAGGTTCAGCCCTGAGTGGTGTGTCGAGTTAGTCAGGTCGCTCACTGATGATGAGAGGGTAAACATCCACCCTGTGTGCATAAAGAGATTCAGAGATGTCGAGAAAGTCTACACCCGGGGATAGGGGTCCAGGGTTTGCGATCCGATGGTGGAAAATTTATTAATTCATCCTGACAAGTCCAGCAGGAATGATAGACAAGGACGTTGTCAGACATGTGGCGAACCTCTCTAAAATCGAGCTGAGCGATGAGGAGGTCGAGAGCTTCAGGACAGACTTCGAGAAGATTATCGAGTTCTTCAACCAGCTTGACGAGATCGATGCTGATGTTGAGCCAACGTACCACGTTCTCCCGATAAAGAACGTTTTCAGAGAGGACGAGCCAAAGAAGGGGCTCGAAAGGGAGAGAGCCCTCATGAACGCTAAGCACAGGGAGGAGGGCTACTTCAAGGGGCCGAGGGTTGTGGAATGATAACGGTAAGGGAGTGGAAGGAGAGGCTGGAAGAGGAGAGCGCCTACGACCTTGTTTCAGAGCTGATTGAGAGGATAGAGAAGAGCAGGCTCAACGCCTACGTGACGGTTACTAAGGACGAGGCCCTTAAAAGGGCTGAAGAGTACGACAGAGGAAAGAGAGACGGTAAACTCGCAGGAATTCCGGTGGCTATCAAGGACAACATTTCAACAGAGGGCATAAGAACCACCTGCGGGTCGAGAATGCTCGAGAACTACATCCCACCCTACGACGCCCACGTTGTGGAGAGGCTGAAGCATGAGGGAGCGATAATAATCGGCAAGACCAACATGGACGAGTTCGGCATGGGAACGACGACAGAGACCTCCTACTTCGGAGTTGTCAGGAATCCCCACGACCTTGAAAGAGTCGCGGGAGGCAGCAGCGGAGGGAGTGCGGCTGCTGTAGCAGGGGACGAGACAGTCCTCGCCCTCGGAACGGATACTGGAGGAAGCATAAGGTGTCCCTCAAGCTTCACAGGAGTTTACGGGTTAAAACCAACCTACGGACTCGTCTCGAGGTTCGGGCTGATCGCTTACGCCAACAGCCTTGAGCAGATAGGGCCCATGGCCGCGTCCATAGACGACCTCGGCCTGCTGCTCGAGGTAATAGCCGGCAGGGACGACAGGGACTCCACCAGCTCCGGCAGGGAGTTCACCTACAATCCGGTGAGCAGAAAATTCAGGGTTGGTGTCGTGGAGGAGATGCAGGCCAATCCAGATGTCCAGCAGCTCTTCAACGAGTTCGTAGAAAAACTCAGAAGGTTCGCGGACGTGGAGGCTGTCAGCCTTCCATCACTCAGGTACGCTCTGCCAGCATACTACGTCATAGCCATGAGCGAGGCATCATCCAACCTCGCAAGGTACGATGGAGTCAGGTACGGCTACGCCCTCGAGAACCTGGACAGCTGGAACCGCTACTTCTCGAGGGTAAGGGCAGAGGGTTTCGGAGCTGAGGTGAAGAGGAGGATCATGATGGGGAGCTACGCGCTCTCAGCAGGGTACTACGGCAAGTACTACCTGAAGGCTCTGAAGGTCAGGACGCTCGTCATAAACGACTTCAGAAGAGCCTTCGAGAAGTTCGACGTTCTTATCGCACCCACAATGCCATCCACTGCCTTCAGAATCGGGGAGCTCTCAGATCCAGTGACGATGTACAAGGCCGATGTCAACACGACGCCGATAAACCTCGCAGGACTGCCAGCCCTCTCCATGCCAGTCGGAGAGCTGAACGGACTTCCGGTCGGGCTGCAGGTTATAGGAAACCACTTCGAGGAGAACACGATTCTGGGTTTCGCGAAGCAGGTAGAGGAGCATGAGGTTTAACGCGGAGGAGTGGAAGAGGAGAGCTGAAGAGGACTTCGAGAGAGCGTGGATAGAGGGGAGAGAGGTTCTGAGCAGCGTTCCCCACTTCAGGAGGTACCCCTTTACGGGTTACGACCTCGGAAGACCTCACCCGGTGTACGAGACTGTTCAGAGGCTGAGGCAGGCATATCTGAGAATAGGCTTCAGCGAGGTCGTGAACCCGCTGATAGTTGAGGACGTGCACATAAGGAAGCAGTTCTCCAAGGAGGCGCTTGCGGTACTGGACAGGTGCTTCTATCTCGCCGGCCTGCCGAGGCCGAACGTTGGAATTTCCGAGGACAGGGTGAGGAAAATTGAGGAAATTATCGGCAAAAGCTTCAGCGTGGACGATCTGAGGAGAGTCCTGCACCTCTACAAGAAGGGAGTCATAGACGGAGACGACCTGTCCTCCGAGATAGCGAAAGCCCTGAACGTGGAAGACCACGCAGCGCTGAAAATCATAGACGAGGTCTTTCCCGAATTCAAGGAGCTCAGACCAGAAGCCACGACGCTCACACTCAGAAGCCACATGACGACGGGGTGGTTCATAACCCTCTCCAAGCTCGCGGACAAATACCCCCTGCCGGTGAAGCTGTTCTCCATAGACAGGTGCTTTAGACGGGAGCAGGGGGAGGACGCGACGAGGCTCTACACCTACCACTCAGCGAGCTGCGTCATAATGGACGAGGACGTGAGCGTGGAGGACGGGAAGGCCGTTGCCGAGGCACTGCTCAGACAGTTTGGGTTCGAGAAGTTCAGGTTCAAAGAGGACGACAAGAGGAGCAAGTACTACATCCCCGGAACCCAGACGGAGGTCTTCGCCTACCACCCACACCTCGAGAACAACAGGAAGTACAGGGACGGCTGGATTGAGGTCGCGACGTTCGGGATCTACTCCCCAACGGCACTCGCAGAGTACGGCATAGAGTACCCCGTTATGAACCTCGGTCTCGGCGTGGAAAGGCTCGCGATGATAATCCACGACTACTCTGACGTCAGAGAAATGGTCTACGGGTTCGGACACCTCCAGCTGAGCGATGTCGACATAGCGAGGAAGATCGAGATGAGGGATGTTCCGCTAACCGCGAAAGGCCTTGAAATCGCAGGCGCTGTGATAAAGGCTTTCGAGGAGAACGCCTCGGCTCAGGGCCCCTGCGAGTTTCTGGCCTTCGAAGGAGAGGTGTTTGGAAGGCATGTTGAGGTCCACGTCTTTGAAAGAGAGAACGTGAAGCTCTGCGGTCCTGCTTACGCGAACGAAATCGTCGTGCATGAAGGGAACATTTACGGCGTTCCGAGGAACGAGAGGTTTGCCAGGTACTTCGAAGACGGTGTGTCTACAGGAGTGAGGTACGTGGACTCCTTCTCATACATGGCCGCAAGGAGGATCGAGGAGGCGCTGATATCGGGACGGGAGGAGGAAGAGATAAGGGCGAGGGTCGTGGAGGGGCTCTCTGACGTGAACCTCAGAATACACGAGAGCGTGATGAACTACCTGATCTCCAGGGGAAAAGTCGTCGATGTCCGCGGACCGCTGTTTCTGGCCGTGAGGTTCAGGGTGAGATGAACCTGAAGAGGCTCGAGGAAGAGCAGATTGAGATTGGCAGAAAAGCTGTCCTCTCGGATCCGGGGAGGGTAGAGTACGTCATAGGTGTAGATCAGGCCTTTTTCAGAGTGAACAGAGAGGAGTACGTCGTCTCAGCGGCAGTGCTGCTGGAGTATCCGTAGATGGTAGTAGTTGAGCAGCATCACCTCGTTGAGGAGGTTACATTCCCTTACATCCCGACATTCCTCATGTACAGGGAGAGCGGGCCGGCGATCAGGGCAGTCAGGGCAGTTCTCAGGGAAAATGCCGTCGTGATGGTTGACGGGAGCGGACTCGCTCACCCGAGAAGGTGCGGACTCGCCACATACATTGGCGTGGTGCTCGACATTCCCACAATCGGAATTACGAAGAAGAGACTGTACGGAGAGGTTGTTGGTGAAGGAGACGTCAAAGAGCTGCATGCCCACGGGACGGTTGTGGGGTACGAGCTGAAGACATGCGGTAGGTGCAGACCCATATACATTTCAGTGGGCCATAAATTCACGCCTGAAAAGGCCCTTGAAGTTGTTAAGAGCTGCCTGAGGGGTTACAAGCTCCCGGAACCTGTGAGAATTGCAGACAGGCTGTCGAAAGAGGTGAAGTCAGAGTATCTCTCCCACCTCGACGCCACCCTCTAAGGGCATATCCTCAGCGCTCACGATTACTGCTGTTGCCGGACATCCGCCGTCAATATCCTCCTTCATCCTCAGCCTCCCTCCAGCAATGGATGCTGCGTATATGCACGCGTTCCTGAGTCCATCCCCCTTCACGGGCATTATCGAGCTGACCTTTCCCTCCCTCACCATATCTGCAAGCTTCCTGAAAATCGCGATGTCAGGCGGATTCTCTTTCAGCAGCTCCTCCCCTCTCATCACCCTGCCGTAGAGAAAGATCCTTTCCCCCCTCTTCGGAACGTTCTTCACCCTCATGTCCCTCACTCCAACGACCACTGCACTGAAGAAGCTCTGCTCCGTCCTGGCAACATCCTCGCTGTCCGCGAAAACAACCCTCCCGCTGAAGAGCTCGCGAAACTTTCTGTAGAACCTCATACCGTAGTCGAGCTCATTTCCCGTTGAAAGCTCGACTGCGAGCGGCTGAATGAACCTGCAGATGCTCTCAACCTCTATCTGGTGGGCCATTATCTCCGCGACCCTCTCAACGCTGGCCCTTAACCAGTCCCCCTCCTTCTCCCCTATACCTCCGTACACTACGCTGAAGACGGACAGGGACAGGTTGTTGCCCAGGTCAACGTAAATCCCGTTTCTCTCCTCGTATATGTCAAGCTTTGGCGAGAAGACCGAGGGTTTGAAGTAGAACCCGATGTTCTCTATGAGGGAAATGTAAAGGGTGAGAGCCTGCCTTATCACCTCGCTCCTCGAGATCAGGAGCTTTGAGGAGATTTCGTCGATCCTTTCAACGATCTTCTCGTCGAGCCTGAGGTTGACGATCCTCATCGCAACCCTTATACTTCCATGGCATTAAACCCTTTCCAATGGAGATCATCGAAATTGGAAGGACTCTGGAAATCGGAAAGGAAATGGAACTCAAGATTATCCTGAACGGCCGGGTGATAAGGGTGTTCTGCACTCCTCCCCATCTTGAGGAGCTCGTCACCGGCTTTCTGATTTCAGAAGGTCTGTCGTCAGATCCAAAGGTCATAGTCGAGGGTGACGTGGCGGTTGCCATGGTGGATAGGGGATTCGAGACCACGATAAACTCCTCGGGGTGTGCTGGCATTTACGTGGACGAGCCCCTTGGAACGCTGAGCCCTAAGGTGAGATTTGATATAAACTACGTGAGAGGATACCTTAAGGAACTGGAAGAGGACTACTACAGGAGGACGAGAGCCTACCACACGGCAATGGTCGTATCGGAGAGTGGCGAAATTGCGAAGAGCCACGATGTCGGAAGGCCTAACGCTGTGGACAAGGCCATAGGGATTGCTTTTAACAGAGGTTTCGACTTCGAGAAGTCATTCCTCCTGCTCTCCGGAAGGATTACGGCGGGAATTGCCAAGAAAGCGATAAGGACAGGGATTCCTCTCGTCGCATCAAAGGCGGCAATTCTCGACTCCGCCGTTGAGCTGTGCAGGAAACACGGGCTGTCAGCAATATCATTCGCAACCGGAATAGCCATCAATTCTGGGGCGATAGCTAAGGACGCTTGAGCAAAACAAATTTTTTCAGGTTCTCTTCGAGCTCGATCTCAACTCCGTCCACCACGGGATTTCCGCTTCTGACCTCCACCGGCCTTCCTGGAGAGAACCCGGATTTTCTCAGAGATTTTGGAGCCGCAAACACAACGTACATTCCATCTTCGGCCTCGTCCAGGGTCAGCAGTTCCTCCTGGCAGACCTCACATATCTCGCAGCTTCTCGCAATGATCGAGCACAGCCTGTTTATCACGTCCTCATCCGCAACGTGCTCAAGCGTGCAGCTCAGCCTGTCGGCTGTTTCGCCATCTATTCCAAGGTAGTCCTCGAAGAACCTCCTGAAAACCCTGTAGTTCTTCTTCACCCTCTCTGCAACTTCGAGCCCTTTTTTGGTCAGAACCGCTCCCCTGTAGGGCTGGTACTCCACGTAACCCATCTCGCTCAGCTTGTTGAGCATCTCGGTGACACTCGACGGCTTTACGTTCAGCCTGTCGGCTATGTCCTTGGTCTTCGCAACCTTCCCCGACCTCTGGATGTCGTATATCGTCTCCAGGTACTCCTCAACCCTCTCCATCACAGTTCACCGAAGAACAGGCCCCTCTTCTTCATAATCCTCCTGCTGCCGCAGAAGGGGCAGTAGAGGTTCGGTAGGTGCATGGGTCCGCTGTATCCGGTTGCCCTCACCACCACGAGGTCGAACTCACTACCGCATCTCGCACAGTGGAGTCCCCTGAGCTCGCGCATTAATGGAAATTCATCCCTCCCTTCATAATACTTTTCCCTTCTGTGAGTGTGAAGTATATCTCCTCGAGCCTCGGGGTCTGGGTGTCTATCCTGACTATTCTCCCACCGCTCTCCACGATCTCCCTCACCGCTCTGTTGACATCGTCAACACTTCCCGTAACCAGCTCCCTCTCCACTCCGTTCTCCTCAAACACGATCACGTACCGCTTCATGGCATCCCTCAGGTTATCGAGACCGCCGAAGTACAGCGCTCTTCCCCCCTTTATTACCAGCAGGGTATCGCACGCCGTTTCAACGTAAAACATGTTGTGGGCCGAGAAAACAACAGTCTTCCCCCTTCTGCTGAGGTCCTTTATGAATTCCGTCACGAAGAGTGACGTTGACGGGTCGAGACCGCTCGTCGGCTCGTCGTATATCAGATAATCGGGATCGTGAACGAGAGTTCTGGCAATCGACAGCTTCCTTTTCATACCCTTGGAAAAACTCCCGACAGGCCTGTCGTCCGGGAGCTTGAGAGAGCTCAAAAGCTTGTCTATTCTCTCACCAGCCTCATCCCTGTCAATGCCGTAAATTTCAGCGAAGACCATCAGGTACTCTCTCGCACTGAGGTTGTCGTAAAGAGCATCGTATTCGGGAAGGTAGCCAATTCTTCTCCTGACCTCCCTCAGGTTCTCGAAGAGGTCCACGCCATCGTAGTAAACCTCACCCCTGTCCGGCCGGAGGAGTCCCGTGAGCATCTTCAAAGTCGTGGACTTCCCGGCTCCATTTTCACCGATTATGCCGAGAACGTGGCCACTCTCCACCTCGAAGCTGATTTCGTGAACGGCAACGAAATCTCCGAAGCTCTTCCTCAACCCCGAAGCTTTCAGCATCGCTCTGCCTTGGGCAAACAATATATTAACATTTGCCCGAGTCCCTCTGTGCTTCCCCTGATTCGAGCAGAGTTCAGAAAGTCAGGAAAGAGGTACAGCAGAGCGTTCAAACTCACGTTAGCGTTAATTACCCTTCTCGCGCTACTAGTTTCATACATTTCCTTCGGATACGGATTCAACTCGGATTCAGGGCTATTCACGTCAGCAAGTGACGTTTACGTTGTGGATTACAGGCTCTTTCACCACCTGATGCTCGACAGGGAAACGGTAGTTGGCATGCTGAAGGCCGGAAAGGTGGACGTCTTTCTGACAGGCAGATACATCGTGGTCTCAGACACAGTGAAGTCTCACGCGGCAGGAGAGGAGATGAAGAATTACATAAGGGGCGAGTTCGAGAGGTGGATCTACGAGAAATACGGAATCTACGCGTTCCCGGTCATGGTCAGAGCGGAATATCTGAAGAGAAGCGTACAGCCCACGCTCACGCCAGAGCCTGTGAGCGTCGAGAAAATCAGAGAGATCAGCGAGCAGGTGAACAGAGAAAGCAGGAAGACTGCGGATAGCGATGTTGAGAAAGAGATCGAAAAAGCGGTATCCGGTTCTGATGGATCTGGCAGTGGAGAGGGTTTGGTTATTCCAAAAAGGGCAGAGGGGGGATATTCCACTCCAGACGAGTTCTCACCACCGTCACTTGTCTCCAAGATGGTGCTCGCGTTTCTGTTCATAGTGCCCCCATTTTTCGTCATGCAGGTTTTCTCCTCGTCGCTTGCAGAGGATGTGAGGATGAAGAGGCTCGAGGTTTTGCTGTCCACTCCCATCAGACCTGAGAGCATAGTTTTCCAGAAACTCGCCCCGTACTTCCTCGTAGCAGTTGCTCTCACAGCCATTCCATCTATGATCTTCGGAGTCAACGGAGTAGCGTACATGCTCGCCCCGCTGCTGCTTCTGTTTTCTGCCCAGGCGTTCATGGCCGTCAACTCGAGATCCTACAGAGAGCTGACGTTTCTGATCCTCGTGATAAACCTTTTAGTCATAGTGTACCTCGTCCTGCCGTCCGTGTTTTCCGGGCTCCCCCTGTCAGACATATCTCCGGTGACGTTCCTGCTCAGAAGTCTGTCCGGAGAGAGCGTCTCTCCATCCGATGTCATCCTTTCATCTCTCCCGCTGGCAACTGTGGCGCTGTTGATGCTGTACCTCACATCAAGATCGCTGAACATCGAAATTCTCTACAGCACCACTTCACCATTTGAGCGGTTTATCAGAGTTCTGGGAGAGAGTGCGAAAAGCGATGCGAGAGCGTTTTTGCTTTCAATGGCCTCTGTGTTCCTCGCGCTTTTTTTGGAGTTCTTTCTGCTGTTCTTCGGTCTTTCCGTGCCAATTGTAACCTCCTACGCGGTTATAATGCTGGGAGTTGCGATTATAGAGGAGTCTCTTAAATCCGCCCTGATAATGCCCTCAAAAACTGCATCAAGGGCCGTTGCAGTGGCGGCAGGGTTCTTCATGGCCGAGAAAACTCTGCTGATCGTGAACATCTTCAGAGACTACAGCATAGTCCTTCCAGGAGAGCTCTTCATCTTTCCCCTCCTCCTGCACACCGCAAGCTCCCTGACATTCGCCATAGTCGCGAGGAGGGACTGGAGGGCTGGTTTCGTACTGGCAGTCCTGATCCACTTCACATACAACTACGGGACGGTGATCATGCTGTGATATCCATAATAAAAAAGGACCTCAGGATGATTGTAAAGGAAAGGACGATAATGTCGGCAATGGCCATACTCGTCTTCATAGCCTCGTTCTCATCAATCATAACCTTCGGGCTTCTCGTCCTTTACAGGCCCGATTTCGTCGCCCTCTCCAGCGTTGAGATCGGCATAGCCGGCAACTGTCCTGTGCTCAAAACGGTGGCTGACGGCAGGAATTACAGAACACTCGACGAGGCACTTCAGGATTTCTACTCCGGAAAAATCCACGCAGTAATATACCTCCCCGAGGAGAACCATTCGGAAACGAACTTCGTGACGGTGTTTCTTCCGAAGGATGAGATATCCGGAATAGTTGCGAGCGCCAAGGTCAAGGAGGTGCTGAAAGAATATCAGAAAAAGATGAGAGAGATACGGGGCCTTCCAGGTGACGACGGGTTCAGTTTTGTCGATGCTAACTTTCGAGAGGTGCAGCTGAAGGAGGGATCGTCAATAACGTTCAGGTTTATACACGCGGTCCTCGTGCCACTGCTGGTGATAACCACCGCGATAATAGCCGGAGGGCTGGTTGTTGACCTCATAAGCGAGGAGCACGAGACGAGAACTCTCGAGGTCATACTCTCAACCCCCATGTCCTTCAGAGAGTTCGTCTCAGCCAAAATAATGTCAGGTCTGATTGTGTCCGCCTTTCTGACGATCGCCTGGATAATCCTGCTCCTGATAAACGTTGGAATCAGCTATCCAGTTCTGCTGTTCCTGATGTCAGTCTCAGTTTCAATGATTTTCATCTCCGCAGGTGCGATGGTGACATCCGTATTGAAAGACCGGGAGAGGAGTCAGCTCATATTCTCCATCATCTCAGTATCCGCCGTCACCGCATCCTTCACAGCACCGTACATGATCTCAGGTGTCGTTGCAAGGATTTCTGCGGGAAGCTTTTTCTCACCCTCAGAACTTGTTGCCTACCCGGTAGCCGGAGCTGTGCTGTGCCTAACTACAGTCCTCGTGTGTGAGAAACTCTACATGCGGGACTCACACCACACTTAAATACCTGAAATCGAAACTACGATCATGGAAGAGTTCCTCGCCCTTGCACTCTCGTCACTTCTCGGAGGAGTGATAGGCTACGAGCGTTCCAAGGTCCACAAGCCAGCAGGCCTGAGAACGCACATTCTCGTCTCACTGGGCTCGTGCCTCTTCATGATACTCTCGGTGAAGTTCTTCGACGATCCCGCGAGGATCGCGGCAGGTGTTGTGTCGGGCATAGGATTCATAGGGGCAGGTACGATAATCGCAGAGAGAAGGGAAAGGACGAGAGTAGTGGGAATAACGACTGCAGCAAGCCTCTGGGTTACCGCCGCGATAGGCATGGCAGTGGGAATGGGGGAGTACTCCCTCGCGTTCTTCACGGCAATTATGACGTACGCAATACTGCAGCTGAAAAAGGTGGAGGAAAGACTCGAGAGCGGCTGAACTACCTGACCAGATCCGTTATGAATTCTTCCTCCCTGCCCAGCCTCCTTATCAGCGCGATCTGTTTGAGGGCGAGGTTCCTGGCTGAGTTCATGTCAGTCTCCTTTATGATTCTGCCACATTCCATGTACTTTTCGAGGAGCGGTTCCATGCCCTCAGGAGCGGGATCGCTGAACAGCCTCACCTCATCCCTCAGGGTGTCCCAGTCCCTGTAAACCTGCTTCATACCACTCCTCTTGCCCCTCTTCGCACACAACTCTCCGTTCCTCTCAACGATGTCCATCGAAAAGTCTATGGGCCCGGCCCCGGCAATGCTCGTTCCCACGCCGAAAGCGTCTACGATGTCCCTGAGCTCCACAATGTCGTCAATGTCCAGTCCGCCGCTCAGAACGATCCTCACATCCCTCCTGCCCCTTATGTCCAGCTCCCATCTGATTTCCTCGATGATTTTCCTTATATTCCCCCTCCTGCTGCTGGGAGTGTCGAGTCTGACCGCATCCACTCTATCAACGTTCTCTATGGCCCTTACCGCCTCACTCTTCTCGTCACAGTAGGTGTCAATCAGCATCGTTCTCGGAATGCGCTCGTCGACAACCTCGTCGTAGGCTCTCCAAGCAGCAACCTGATCTCCGAAGGAGATTACGAGGGCGTGGGGCATGGTTCCAACGCTCTCTATGCCAAGGTACTTCTCTGCAGCGTAGTTGCTCACACCATCCACTCCACCTATCCAGGCAGCTCTCTCGATCATCGCCGCAATTGCTGGATGCTGCCTCCTCGTTCCAAACGACAGAATTCTCCTGTCTCCAGCAGCAAGCTTCGCCCTGAATGCTTTGGTTGTCACACCGGAAGAGTGACAGATGAACCCCAGCATGGCGGTTTCGAACCTCGCAAAGTCGAGGTAGTGGCCCACCACCACCATGACTGGCTCGTGGGGGAAGAAGAGGGTTCCCTCAGGCATGGCGTAAATGTCAACGTTTATACCCTCCATCAGCCTCAGCACATCGTTCAATCCCGAGAAAACACCCCACCTCGAGGCCGTGAACTCGGCCACAACGTACGGGTTCACCTTTTTCTCCTTCAGAATCTTCTCAGTCCAGATGAAGTACTTGTCCGTTGTAACGCCGTTCTTGATGTCTTCATCTCTAACAACGAGAAACATCAGACCACCTCTTCACACCTGCACGGTTTGGAGCCGCACTTCACGCAGTAACCCGGATACTTTCTCTCAACCTCCAATTCAAGGTCGATTCCACACAGGTTCGCCAGACTCACAAGCCAGGCGAGCACATCGGCGAATTCCTCTCCAGCATTTTTTCCTGTCCTCACCGCCTCTGCCAGCTCTCCAACCTCCTCGACCAGCCAGAGGAACGTCTTTTCAATACCTCTTTTCTCATCCTTTTCAAGGTAAAGCTCACGGATCATCTGCTGAAACTCCGAAATCCTCACGGCAAATCATTGAACTGTGTGTTTTAAATCCTTTGGGTCTGCAACGGTCTCAGGGTGAAAAACTTTAACCCACATGAGGTATCCGAACTATGGAGTTCGTAAACTCGGAGAACGCGCCCGAACCTGTTGGACCGTACAGCCATGCTGTGAAAGCCGGAGATTTCGTTTTTGTCTCCGGCCAGATACCGCTGACGAAGGAAGGGAAAATTCCCGGGAGCTTTGAGGAGAGAGTGAGGGTTGTGATGGAGAACATAAAATCCATACTGGAATCCTGCGGGCTCGGGATGGACAGCATCGTGAAGGTAACGGTGTATCTCAGAGACATCTCGAGGTTCGCAGAGTTCAATGAGATATACTCGGAGTACATCAAGCACAGACCATCGAGAGCCGTCGTGGAGGTTTCCAGCCTACCAAAAGACGTGGACGTAGAGATCGAAGTAATTGCATACGCTAAATCCTGACCGGAACATTCCTTCTCCTCAGGTATTTTTTGAGTTCGGAGATGTCGATTTCTCCAAAGTGAAAGACGCTCGCGGCAAGAGCTGCGTCGGCCTTTCCGTACTCGAACGCCTCGTAAAAGTGCTCCACTGTACCCGCACCCCCAGAGGCTATGACAGGTATGCTGACCTCCTCGCTAACCCTCCTCGTTACAGGTATGTCGTATCCGTCCTTCGTCCCATCACGGTTCATTGACGTGAGCAAGATCTCCCCTGCCCCGAGCTCCTCGACCCTCTTCGCCCATTCCACCGCATCTATTCCTGTGGGCTCCCTCCCACCGTAGATGACGACCTCGTACCACGCCTTTCTGCCGTCCTCGAGCTCTACGATGTGCTTTCCCCTGCTCAGGTCATAGTTCCTCCTGCAGTCTATCGCCACAACTATGCACTGAGAGCCAAATATTCTCGCCGCCGCTTTCACAAGATCCGGATTCTTCACGGCCGAGGTATTTATCGAAACCTTATCTGCTCCGGCCTTGAGCATGGTGTTGATGTCCTCAACGCTCTTTATCCCGCCACCCACCGTGAAGGGTATGAAAACCTCCTCGGCAGTCCTCTCCACGACATCAACCATCGTCTCCCTGCCGTGGGCCGAGGCAGTTATGTCGAGAAAAACGAGTTCGTCCGCACCCTCCTCATCGTACCTCTTGGCCATCTCCACCGGATCGCCAGCTCTCCTCAGATTGACGAACTCAACACCCTTGACCACAGTTGCTCCGTTTTCGTCGAGCGTCACGTCCAGACACGGAATTATCCTCTTAGTGAGCATCGTCACACCTAATACCTGATTTCAAATCCGTCAAACTCTCCAAGGTATTCCTCCTCGACAATTTCAATGCCCTTCACGTTGGCAAACTTCGGACCCTCTTTGAGGGACGAGATGAACTTGTCCAGGTTCTGCTCATCACCTTCAGCCACCACCAAGACTCTGCCATCAGGAAGGTTCATCACGTAGCCCTTCACACCCATTTCCTGCGCCTTCTTCCTGGTGAAGTACCTGAAGCCGACACCCTGCACCACTCCGCTCACATAAATCCTCAGCCGCTTCATCTCACCATCCCATCCAGACTACTGTTCAGAGGTATTAAATCATTTCTGTGCCCCCTTTGACCGCACAGAACAAAACACAGGAAGGATTAACTAACACCAGATACAAATGTTCCAGCATGATGGGATACACGAAGACCGTGAACCTGAGTTTTGAAGAGGCCGTTGAAAGAGTGAAGAAGGTTCTTTCAGAGAACGGCTTTGGTGTGCTGTGTGAGATAGACGTCAGGCAAACGCTGAAAGAGAAGATCGGTGTTGACTTCGACGACTACGTGATCCTGGGGGCGTGCAACCCCAGGTACGCGCATGGCGTTCTCTCAGAGAGCAGGGAATTCGGCCTGCTCCTCCCGTGCAATGTCGTGGTTTACAGAGAGGGCGACGAGGTGTACATTTCCGCAATATCCCCGAGAGCACTTGCAGAGCAGTACGGAAACGAAAAGATCAGGGAAATCGCCGAGAAAGTTGACGACCTGCTGAAAAAAGTCGTGAATAGCGTTTAACCCTCCCTTCCAGAATAGGAGATTATTTTCACCCTCTCCTCAGTTATCAGACCTTCCCTTACTATCTCGACGAGCTTTGGCTTGATCCGCTCTATGTTCTCCACGGTATCGACGACCTCTACGAGCACGGGAAGGTCAGAGGATAACCTGAGGATCGACGAGTTGTGGATTATGCTCGATTTACCGTACCCGAGCATTCCCCTGAGAACAGTCGCACCTGCAATTCCCTCTTTTCTCAAAAACTCCACTATGTACCTGTAGAGTGGCTTTCCATCGTACCTGTCACTCTCTCCCACATATATCCTTAGCAGCAAACCCTCCTTCATGGGTGATACCTCCAGACGATGAGAGCGAAAGTCCTGCCGGCATATACGGCGAGGATGCATAGGAAGACGTTCAGAAAAACGTTTAACGCGAATCCAGCAATGTCCCAGTTCATGAGCATTCTGAAGGACTCGTAACTGAATGTGGACATCGTGGTGAATGACCCGAGAAACCCTATCGCGATCAGGGCTCGGACCTCCTGGGAAAATAGGCCGAAGTACTCGGAAGAGAACATGAGAAAGCCGAGAAGGAAACTTCCTATCACGTTGACGCTCATAGTGCCCACTGGAAAAGTGTGTCCGTCCTGAACAGCTCCGGAAATCAGGTATCTCGTCACAGCTCCTGCCATTCCTCCAAGAGCCACATAGGCCAGCAACATCGCAGGGGGCACGACGGGATTGTTTATAGCCTTTCCGGGAAAAATTATATTCAGCCCAGTATAATTAAATAACATGATAGCGATTGTATCAAACGTCAGTTCAAACCTGCCAGCTCTCGCGGAGTTTCTGTCAAGAATTGAAAGGCTCAAGGAGAGTGGAAAGCAGGTGGATAAAATCTACATAATCTCGGCGTTCGGTCTCATGCCGTATCCCTATGAAACGTTCAGGCTTCTCAGAGAAAAACCGGACAGCGTCAGAGTCGCTCTGGGCAGGTACGACAGGTTGCTCGCAAAGTGGGGTGAGCTTGAGGAGGGAGAGAGGAGAGAGCTCGCAGGCGATCTCGCCGAAGTCTTCGACGCCTACTGGGACATGCTCGGTCACGATGGGAGAAAGTGGCTGAGAAGCGAGCCAGAAAGTTTTCTGACCGATAAGTTCGATTCAAACGAGTTCTACTTTACATACGGCCCAGTTGATCAGCCAGAATCCATGCCGCAGGAAGACGAGCCTCCAAGTTACTACGAGAGCAGGTTTGGAGAGCTCAAAAAGTACGAGGTAGTAGCGGTAGCGGGAAAAAGGCATTACGTCGTGAACACGAAAATTGGAAAGATTGTCTGCCCTGGAATGCTGGGAATTGGCAAAGAACCCACCTTTGCACTCGTGGACACAAAGACGCTCGCCGTCTCTTTTGAGAGTTATACCTACAACGTGAAGGAGGTTGAGGACAGGATAAGCGAACTTGATGTATCCAAAAAAGCGAAGGAGATGCTGAAAGAGATCCTGTACAGGAAGAGGGCTCTTCCTTAACCTCTCATCCTCAGGAGAAAGTACCACTCCCTCTTCTCCTCCGACCTCCTCTCCTTAACCACCTCGAAGATCTCGGGCACATCAGCTCTCCTGTCCTTTGACACGAATAACACTTTTCCACCGGGTTTGACCTTCGAAGAGAATCTGAGCAGGGCCCTCAACGAGTCCTCTGGCTCGAGAGTCAGGTCAACCAGTACTACGTCAAATTCGGGCATGGCAGAGATGTCGAGTTTGAAAACGTCTCCGATTATCACCTCAACGTTATCGAACTCCTCCTGTACCTTTTGCAGCTGCTCTCTGAACTCCGTGCTGAACTCAATACCTATAACGCGATTCGCCCTTTCCGCAGCGTACGCCAGAAACCCGCCAGCACTGCTGCCGAGATCGAGAACGACGTCTACCTCAGAGAAGATGTTCCACGCCCTGTCCAGCTCCATTAGCTTGTAGTACCCTGCAGGCCTGCTCTCAGCGAGCACCTGAACGACCTCATCTCCCCTGACATCGTAGGATGGCTTCACCTTCCTCCCGTTTACGAGGACCAGTCCCTTCTTCACAGCAAGCTTCGCCCTGCTCCTGCTCTCAAAGTACCCGTTTAAGTGGAGCCACCTGTCGATCCTCATTCTTCATCCCAGAACAGTCTCGCCTTCCTTTCAACGACCTTCGCACTGCCTTCCCCCTTCTGGCTCCACCGTAACCACTCCTCGGGAGCGTTCTTGCTCGCCCCACCATGCGACGTGAGCCTCTTTCTGACCCTCATCAGCACCGGCGTGTTTATTGCCACCCCGGAAACGACCGCCTGGCCCTTTGTCAGCCCTGGCAGCTCCTCTATCATCTCCCTGCCTATGCTCTCAACGCTCTTCCTTATGTTGTCCTGGTCTGCAGGGTTCACCATCCTCATCACCACCTGCGTCATGCACTGGCTGAGTATGTCGCTGTCGATTTTCGATGGTCTCTGGCTTATCAGGCACACACCAACTCCAAACTTCCTGCCCTCACTCAGTATTGTCCTGAGGACCTCAAAGCTCCTCGAGTCACGGGAGGCAAACCTGTGGGCCTCCTCAATTATCACGAAGACCGGGTATTCAAGCTTCTCACCCTCGTTACCCTTTTCGGCGTTTATCCTGGCCTTAAGAATCCTCTTCATCATGGCAGAAACGAGAATTTCCTGCTCCAGGTCACTCATCTCAGTGAGCTGCAGAATGCTGGCCTGTCCAGGTTTCAGCAGGGTCTTCAGGTCCATGTGCCTGTAATCATCAATGAGGTCCATGTCCCTCAGGTACCTCCTGACCCTCCAGATGAGACCATTTGCCGTGGTCTCCTCTCTCTCCCTAAGCTCATCGAGCCTCGCAATCAGGTCTTCTACTGTGAAGTGTCCCTGCTCCGAAAGCTCTCTGTAAATCCTGCTGAGCATCGCCTCCATTTTATCGGTCAGATTGGGCAGCAGGTTTACCAGCTCGTCGTAATCGAGCTCGCTGATCCTCAGCTTGATGTCGTCCCTTCCGTAAATCCTGACTCTCGGAGAGTAGTCCCCATCCCTGAACTCTTCAAGGCCCTCAACCTCCCTCAGAGTGTGATACTCTCCGTGAGGATCGAAGATGAGTACGCTCGCCCTGTTGTATGGCTTGAGCAGCTCCTCGACAATTACTCCCGCCAGATAGCTCTTTCCACTCCCGGTTCCGGCGAGAATTGCGAGGTGCTCGCTCACGGTTAGAGCTGTGTCTATCACGACGGGTATGTCCTCATCTCTGTTCAGCAGGTAGCCGAGGTGAATGCTGCCCACTTCCCCCTTTCTCTTTTTCAGTAGAGCAGATTCAACAATCTCCCTCTCCGCAAGGTAAACCGGCATCCCGGGTTTCGGGGGGATTCTCGGATTTATGAAACCGAGGTTCTCGTCGTAATAGCCCAGAATCGTCGCCCGCATCTCGTACAGATCGAACTCCCTCCTGCTCACTCCAATAACTCTCAGCACCCTCTCCGGCTCAACCGCGGGGTTGGATAGGTAGATGTCGGGAAAGTGTCTGAGCGGAAGTCTTTTTGAAATTCTGCACAGCACCTTCTTCCCGTTAAAGCTGTAGTAAACGAACTCACCAACCTTCAGCCTTGTGTTGTCCGGAGTTATGAACCTGAACTCGTAAGGACTTTCAGCAGGTCCCTTGACGAGTCCAACGGGCTTCATAGATCCACCTCCCTCAGCAGGCTGTACTCGATCTCGGCGAGAACTATGTCGAGGAGCTCGCGATGCTCGGGAAGCATCTCCAGAAGCTGCTCCACCACGAACCTCGCCAAGTCCCTGTCTTTCCTGATCAGGTATGGCAGGTAGGGAATAGACAGCTCACCATCCGGAGTGTGCACCTTCGCCACATCTTCCCCGTCCATGACCACGACCTCATCACCTATCCTGGGCATGGTTCTTGGAGGTCTGGAGTTCACGTCCATGAGAATGAGAAAACGAGTTACAAACTTGGGCTCACCAAGGTCGGGGAGAAAAGCCTTCAGCCTCTCAACATCTCCCTTGCTGAGGTACTTCGAGATTTCGTCCTCCTGCTGAAACACCTCGGCACTTACGGCTATCAGATCCCCAACCCTGACGAAGGTGCCTATTTCGACCTCCCCCTCAACTTCGAACTCCCTTCTCGAGTTCACCCTCACGACCTTCATTCCATCACCTTGCTTATGTACTTGAAAGATACTCCCGAACTCTTGACAATGCTTACAAAGGCCATTTTTTCTCTTTCGCTTATCCTGGCGTAGGTGTGTGCCCTTTCGAGAATGTACGGATAGCCAGAGGTCGATCCAAGCCTGCACTCTGCATACACAACCTCCACTATTTCGTCGAGGATGCTGCGACACCACTCCGGGATTTCGAGCCTCGCAGGTAGAGACGGGTTGGTTTTGAAGTAGACTGCGAGCAGCGGTGACCTTGTCCCTACAGGTTCCGTGTATTCGTACAGCGAGAGGTAGTCGGACAGGGCATAGGAGTCGTAAATGCTCAAACCGAGGTCCCTGGTGTAGCTTCGATCTACATACCCTATCACCGGAGTCTGCGTTTCCTCAGATATTTTCACGAGCTCGTCGATTTCCTTCTGATACGCTCTCTTCAGAGGTTCACTCAGCTCGGACGTGTAAAGCGCTCCGAGACTGCCATCGTAGAATGCGTAGTCCACCCTGTCGAGGCTGTCCTTTATCAGCTCAACCTCAAGCCTGAACCTCTCGAGCTCGAGATTCGTGTCAGATATTATTTTGCTCCTGTATTTCACATCGTGGCTGCCCCTCCCGTGGTGGACGAGGATGCCGGCTGCCTGCACACCCCCGTAAGGTATTCCAAAGTCCTTTAGAGGGGAGATCTGACTACCGTCAACGCCAATAACCCTCACACCATCGAGTATCTCGAACTCATCTGTCCTGCGAATTTTTCTCCTGTCGACAGCTATCCTGAACTCCTTCTTCCGTATCTCTTCAACTCTCCTGAGGAACTCGTGGATGTTGTCGAACAGCCTGCCATCCATGCTCATATGACGCTCACCCCGTTCTCCTTCCTGACCCGTATAGCGTTTTCGACCATCTCCTCAAACGTGTCATCGTGACTTATGACAAATATCTGCCTGAAGTCGGCAATTTTCGATATCTGCTGAGCGAAGTTTCTTCTCCTGTCCGCGTCCATGTTCTGAGTCGGTTCGTCAAAGAACACAATTGGCGATGAGGATATGATCTTCAGCAGGGCGAGTCTCACAGCGAGGGCAGCAACCATCTGCTCACCACCGCTCATCTGCCTGAAGTCTATTTCCCGGCCCATGTACCTCGCCCGAATTCCGTAGTCCTCTCCCCACTCTATCTGCCAAGAGTAGTCATCCATTATCTCGCAGAAAATCCTGTTCGCCTCGTAGCTCACCATCTCGGCATAAAGCCTGGCGAGCTCCGGTATGGCCCTCTTGAACAGCTCTCTAAGGTCTCTGACAAACTCCAGCTTTCTCTCGAGGGTGGACAGCTCAGAAGACAGCACTTCGAGGTCCTGAACGACTCTGTCGAGCTCCTCAGCATCTCTTTTCAGCTTTTCAACCTCAACGGAAACAGCATTCATCTGCCCCCTTATTCCTGCCACCACCGCGTTGAGTTTCCGTACCTCTTCCTCAAGCAGCGCGTACCTCTCATCACTGTAGCTCCTGCTGAGCTCTGCGAGTCTCTCAGCCACCCTCTCGAGCTCCCGCTCACCACTGGCAATCTCCCTCTTAACGTCTTCGAACCTCCTCTCTATCCTCTGTCTGTCCCTGAGCCTCTCACTCAGGGCGATGTACCTTTCGTACCTGTCTCTGAGGGCTCTCATCTCTGTCTCGAGGCTTCTCCTTTCCTCAGCAACTTTTTCCATCGCCTCCTCAGCTCCAGCGTACTCCTTCAGTGCGCCTTCGAGCTCTTTGAGAGTCTTTCTGTACCTGGCGAGCTCTCCTTTGAGCCTTTCAACCTCTGAAAGGGTTTTCCGCACGACTTCAAGGCGCTTTTCGCTCCCTTCCACCCTCCTGAGTTCGTTAACAACATCTTCCCTGGTTGATACGAGGTCTTCGAGCTCCTTCATTTTACTTCTGTGAGTGTCGAGCTGAAGCTTTTTTTCCTCAAGCTCTCTCTTCAGCTCCACTTCCCTCTCGACCTCTCTGCTTAGAGAGAACGCCCTCTTCTCAACTTCACGTTTAAGATTGACTGCGGTCTCAATCCTTTCGAGTTTTGTTCTGAGTTCTGACAGCTTTTCTTTCTTTTTCTCGAGCTCACGCTCGTACCTTTTCCTTTCCTCCCTGACCCTGTCGCACTCAACGTCGAGGATTGGGCAGATTCCTTCCCCCATAGCGGCGATGTTTCTCTCGAGCTGGTTCACCTGCTGATCGAGTCTTGATATCAGATTTCTCAGCCTGTCTCTCTTTTCCTCAACCCCTTTTAGCTTTTCGAGTTTGTCCTGAAGCTTAATTAGCTCTCTTTTCTTTGAGGCCATTCTCTCAAGCTCTTTTTCTATCGCTCCGATGCGGGACTCCAGTTCGGATACAAGTTTCCCTATACCTTTCATCTCCGCCATGGCCTCTTCAATTCTCTCGAGACGCTTCATCAGAGTTCTCTCTACCTCTGCAAGCCTTTCGAGCTCTTCCAAGTCGCCAGTTTCCTTTTCTTTTCTTTCAATATCTCTCCTGAGCGTCTCTATCCTGTCCCTGATGAGTGTCGCCTTTTCGTTCAGCTTTCTCAGCTCCTTAACCCTGGTTTCAAGGTCTCTCAGTTTTCTCCCAGCCTCCTCATATCTCTCCTCGAGATGGAGGTATTTCCGGTAATCCGGTTCCAGAGATTTCAGCTGCTCTTCAATCCTGTCCAGCTCCTTCAGCTCACTCTCGATTCTCCCGAGTTCCTCCTTTCCCCTCAAAATGAGATTTTCGAGCCTCTCCTTTTCCCTCACAGCCTGCTCAATCTCGTCTCTGACTTTCTTCAGCTCCTCAAATTCCCTTTCAGCTTTTTTCAACTCTTCTTCGTTTCTCCTCAGCTCGCTTCTCAGCAGCTCGAGCTTCCTTTCAGCTTCTTCAAGCTCCCTCACCCTCGTTTCAAGCGCTTTTTTCCTCTCATCGAGTCTCGAAAGCTTAACAGTGAGTCTGCTGATCTCCTCCTCGAGATGTCTTTCATACTCTCTGCTTTTTTCAAACGCCCTGTCGTACTTTTCAATTCCAAGGAGTGGAGAGAATATTCCCTTCCTCTGGCTTGGAGTCAGCAGGAAATGCGCAGTTATGTTACCCTGGTTCACACCAATGGCGTTCTCAAACACAACTTCCGGCTCGATGTCAAAACCGAAGTGCGTCTTCACCCAGCCCTTGACGTCCTTAACGCCCTCCGCAACCCTCCCCAGCTCCTCATCTTCGACGTAATATTCAGACGTCTTGTCCCTCTCTATCCTCCTGACCACTCTGTAAACTCTGCCGTCGAGGGGACTCTCGAGCCTCACAACTATTTCTCCCCTCGCCTCACCACGTCTCAAAAAATCGGAGATGTTGTAAGGGAGGGAGTTGAAAACCGCAAACCCAATGGCCTCGAGTATTGTCGACTTTCCAGCGCCATTCTCGCCGATTATCGCATTGACACCCCTCGTAAACCTTATCCTCTGACTCCTGTAGCTCTTTATGTTCTCAAGATAAACCTCATGAATCATGTCCTTTCCCACCACCGCCACTCCTCTTCATCATCCTCCAGTTCTTTCTGCTCGCTTTCCTCCCTTTTGAGTTCCTTCTCAGCATCTTCAAGCTTCTCCGACACGATCATGCTGACGATGTCGTCGACCGCATCCATTCTGCCCTCTATAAAAAGCTCCTTCAGCCTCAGAACCTCTTCAGATATATCTTCGTATCCGAATCCCTTCAGAATCGCAGACACGACGTTCAGCTCAATCCCCCTTCTGCCTGACGGAGACAGGTTTACCGCCTGCAGAACTCCACGAGAGTAGTCAACCTCCACTCTCAGGACCAGCGGCTCAAGCACCTCTCTCGCCACCCTCTCTATCTTCTCCCTGTCGACGTTTCTGTCAGTCCTCACCTTCAGGTGAATGACCTCCCCCCTGCCCCTCCGCTCTTTCATCAGCCTGTCCTTGAGCGCAGCGTAGTCTCTGAAATCAACCTCTATAATCCTGAAAACCCTCGGAGTGTAGAAGGAACTGACGTGAGAGTAAGTGAGTTCGCCGTCGTACTTCACAAGGAAAATGCCTTTCTCGAACTGATACTCGTTCACTTCACAGCTCTCGAGACTTCCGGGGTTGAATATGAAATCGTTCTCAACATACTTTTTGTGAATGTGGCCGAGTGCCACGTAGTCGATCCTCTCTTTGTATCTGTAAAGCCTCTCAGAGCTGATACATCCGTAGATGTTCATGTACCCCTCGATGCCAAAGTGGGACATGAACACGGTGAACCCGCCCCTTTCAATTTCGGGTAAGAACGCGTCGAGAATTTTTTCAGTCATCATCCCGTAGTACTTCAGCCCGTAAACCCTCGCATCACCAAGATCGATGTATGCTCCACTCCTCCCATCCCACTCCGTAACACCCATGGAACTCCCATCAAAAGATGGCTTGAGGTTGATCACGAGCCCCTGCGAACTCAGGTAGTCCATCCAGGAGAACCTCTCTCTGAAGTACGTCGAGTCGTGATTTCCCTCGACAGCGATGACCGTCCTCTTCACCCGCTCGAGGACGACCGTCGCCTGTGCAAGGGTGATGGGATCCATTTCACTTTTCTTGTGAAACAGGTCTCCAGAGATCAGAATGAAGTCAACATCCTGCTTTTCCGCGAACTCCATGGCCTTCTTGAAGGCCTGCGCAAAGTCAAGCGCCCTTTCCTCACTGCCGTACTGCCTGTACCCGAGATGAACATCTGCAAGATGAGCAAATTTCACATGAGTAATGACGCAAAATGAGGTATTTACACTTTCGCCTGATCAAAATATAACATTAAAATTGTTTGTAAAAGGTTAAATTTCAGCTTCAAAGTCCTCGACGCTGTACGGGAACTCGGCAAAACCGCGGTTTTTCAGCACTTCCCTCGCAAGGATCCAGTAAACGAGAGCAAGTGCCTTCCTGCCCTTGTTGTTCGTTGGTATGACAAAGTCCACGTTTGCAACGCTGTTGTTGGTGTCACAGAGCGCCACGACGGGGATGCCAATGTCCGTGGCCTCGTCAACCGCCTGCGAGTCTATGGCCGGGTCGGTGACAACAACTATGTCCGGCTCTCTGTAATCCTTTATGGCCGGGTTGGTCAGCGTTCCGGGGACGAACCTCTCAATGACGTAGTCCGCTCCAGTGACCCTGGCAAACATCGTCACAGGCTTCTGCCCATACTGTCTCGCAGCCACCACGAGTATCTTCGAAGGGTTGTAGCGTGCCAGCAACTTGCCTGCAAGCTTGAGTCTCTCGTCGAGGATTCTTATATCGAGAACGTAAAGACCATCCGGCCTGACCTTGTATATGAACTTCTTCATGTCTCCTGTCTTTATCTGCGTCCCTATGTGCACGCCTGCGGCAAGGTACTCGTCTGGAGGTACAAGGTACTCGTATCCCTCCTCAGCCTCTCTCATCATGCTCTCTTTTTCCTTTATCATCTTTACCACCTTATTTCGGCCATTTTAGCGTCAATAATCTCTTCGATCCTGATTAGCTCATTGAGCTTGGCAATTCTCTCCCCACCAACAACGCCCGTCTTTATTAATGTTGCGTTGAACGCCACGGCAAGGTGCGCGAGCCCCTCATCCTCCGTTTCACCGCTCCTGTGAGATACCACAACGTCCCAGTTTCTGGACTTTGCAAGTCTGACCGCATCTGCAGTATCTGAAAGAGTCCCTATCTGGTTCGGCTTTATGAGCACGGTGTTGACGGACGATAGCTCTATAGCCCTCTCGATTCGCCTGACGTTCGTCACGAGCAGGTCGTCACCACACACCATCGCCCTTACCTGTGCAGTGAGCTCCGCAAAACCCTCAAAGTCGTTTTCATGGAGGGGATCCTCCACGTACAGGAGGTTGTACCTGTCGATCATTTCAGCGATGAAGCTGATCTGCTCCTCCCTGGTAAGCTTCCTGTCCTTGTAAACGTAGTGCTCACCATCCCAGAGCTCTGTAGAAGCCACATCTATCCCCATCCTGACCCTCACGCCGTACTCATCCTCGACCCTCGAGATCGCTTCGCTCAGAATCTCGAACGCCTGCTCGTCCGTTATCCGTGCAGCCCACGCTCCCTCATCTCCTTTCGCCGCGAAAATGCTTCTCTCCTTGAATATCTTCTTCAGTTCCGCGTGAACTCTGGTGTTGATGTACTGGGCCTCAAAGAACGATTCGGCGCCAACCGGAATTATGAGAAACTCCTGTATGCTCGTGGATCCTTCAGCGTGCGCACCCCCACCGATGACGTTGCCGAGAGGGTACGGCATGGTTTCAGCGAGAGTGCCCGCAAGGTACTGGAAGAGCGGGATGCCGAGGGCGTTTGCTGCAGCCTTCGCCGATGCGATGCTGGCAGCTATGGCAAAGTTTCCACCTATGCTGGAGAAGTTGTCAGTCCCATCCTCTTCCCTCAGCGTTCTGTCAATTTCTCTCTGATCGAACACGTTTATACCTATCAGAGCCCTCGAAACCCGATCTTCGATTTCGTCAATTTTGAAGGGATCTACAGCTACCGCCTCTTCACTCCCCGTCGACGCGCCGCTTGGAGCGATTGCTCTTCCAACGCTCTCTTCAGTTACAACCTCGCACTCGACAGTCTCCCTTCCCCTGCTGTCGAAAACCACTCTGTACTGAACATCCTCTATGATCATGAGATCACCTCAGAAGAGATCATACCTCTGAAGCCACACAAAGGCGTTTCTCCTCCTCTTAACCGTAATCGGAATCACACCCCTCTCGAACTCGTCCTTGGCAATATCGAGAGGGTTCTTGCTTTCAGTATCAATGAGTACGGGGGCGCCCATCGCAATCTGGAGCGCCCTCGCACCGATAATTCTCGCCTTCTCAAACCTCGTGTACTCGAACGGGAACACTTTTTTCAAACGCCATCACCCCTTTAAAGTGGGGCCGCCGAGATTTGAACTCGGGTCACGGCGTCCCGAACGCCGCAGGATGACCAGGCTACCCCACGGCCCCATGGTACCTGGCAAATTCCTTTATTACGGACTTGTACGTCAGAAACATCCTTCTGCAGCAGTACCTGTTGATGCCGAGCTCATCGAGAGCCTCCTTGGGAGACTTCCCGCTGTCAAGAAGGCTTCTGTATTCCTCATACCTGTGGGCAATTACGGCACCACAGGTGAAACACCTGACGGGAAACATGAAAAAATCACCTGTAAGAGGTCTGCCTCCTCTTTCTCGCTCCTCTGCCGCCCTGCTTCTTCGGCTCCTTCCTTCTCACGTCGTTGACAAGCAGGGTTCTGTCGTACTCAAGGAACGCCCTTTTAAGCTCTGGATCACCGGAAAACTCGAGAAGCGCCCTTGCAATTGCCGTCCTCGCAGCTTCGGCCTGACCCATAACTCCTCCGCCCTCAACCCTGACGTCGATATCCACCTGGCTGGCGAGATCCTTGGCGATCATGATGGGTTCCATTATCTTGAGCCTGACCAATTCTGGCTGTATTATTTCAACCGGAACCTTGTTTATCCTTATCCTGCCCCTGCCGGGCCTTGCTGTTGCCCTCGCAATTGCTGTCTTTCTCTTGCCACTCGTCACAACCACCTTCATGCTCTCACCTCGTAGCCGAGGTACCTGCTGACATCAGCAAGGTACACATACTTCTCGGTTTTTGAAACCTTCTCATAAAGAGCAACATCAACCTTCTCGAACTCCCTGCCCTTCAGCTGCTCCGGTACACCCATGAATACCCTCAGTCTCCTGTACGCTTCCCTCCCTCTCCTGCTCTTCCAAGGGAGCATACCTCTGACAGTCCTCTTGAATATCTTCTCAGGGTGCCTCGGGAAGTACGGACCCTTTTCCTTGCTACCCCTGTCGTACTTCTCCTTGTACCTCTCAAAAACGTTCTCAGGACTGCCAGTTATTATCGCCTTCTCTGCATTGACAACAACGATCTTTTCACCCTCGAGCAGCCTCTTGGCGATGTAGCTTGAAAGCCTGCCCAGTATATGACCCGAGGCATCAATAACCCTGTAATCATCACCCAGTGTTCTGAGGACCCTATCTACATTAACACTCATCGAGGTTCACCTCACACCATGATCCTGACGTTCTTACCCTCGGGATTCTCCCTGAGGGCATCCTGAAGAGAGATGCACTTTCCACCAGCAGCCTCAATCTTCCTCTTCGCGCTCTCGCTGAACCTCCACGCAGCAACCGTGATCGCTCTCGTGATCTCTCCGCTACCGAGGACCTTTCCAGGTACGACGACCAGCTCACCCTCCTTGGCGTACCTCTCAAGTTTACCCACGTTAACCTCCGCATAATTTCTGAGTGGCTTCGAGAGTCTCTCAGCTATGTCCTTCCAGACTCTGGCCTCTTTTTCCGCGGATGTCTTCAGCAGTTCGTCTATCAGCCTGACGAGATTTGGATTTGTCTTCCTCCTCTGCAATCTCCTAATCCTGCTCATATTCTATCACCATTACTGCCAGCTTTTCAGCGTGAGAGCAAGGTTATTTAAAAGTATCTGCTCAGACAAGCTTTCGAAATATAAGAGTTTTGATGCCATTTCTGCATTACTGGTCAAGCCTCAGTATTCGAAGCCTTCTTCCGCTTCGAGTGGTGCTCGACGCGTATCTCACCCACAGAACAGACTGGCGACTGACGGTTTCCAAGCTTATCGGCATATCGAAGGGCGAACAGCTTATTTATCACTGTGCCAAAATACTGACGATGATCTCTGGCGTTGGCCCTGCGCTCGTCGACAGGATATGCCTCATTGACTCATACCCTCACCGAGGGGGGCAGGCGATCGTCAGGAGGGTCGAAAAGCACGCGGGAGGGGCTGCAGGCAACGTAATATACGGACTGGCGAGCTTTGGTATAAAGACCAGGTTCTTCACCACCATAGGCAACGACGAGGACGGCGATTTCTACAGACGGGAGATGGAGAAAGTTGGGGTGGAGTGTATCTTCAAAACCGTTGACTGCGAAACCGGGAGGGTGGATGTCTACGTTGACAGCGAGGGTGAGAGGACGTTCTTCGTGTTCCCAAATGCTGCAGGAAGATTTCAACCCTACTTGGAGGAAGAGCACTACAGCTGGGGAGAGTACTTCTACCTCGACCCGTTCCCCTTCGAGGGCAGCCTCGATGCACACGTGGTGGTAGCGGAAAAGGCAAGGAAGCACGGCAAGAAGGTGATACTAAATCCGGGCTACCCGTACTCAAGACTGGGCATAGAGGGTATCAAACTCCTGCTGAAGAACACGGACATCGCATTTCTGTCGAGAGAAGAACATGCGATGCTGAGGGGAATTGAGAGGATCGTAGAAACGGTTGTGGTAACTCTGGGCAGAGACGGTAGCATGGCCTTGGTTGATGGAAAAGCCGTGCATGTTCCCGCGATGAAGTGCAATGTGATTGACACCACAGGTGCTGGAGATGCTTTCACCGCAGGATTCCTCTACGCAATGTTCAGGGGCTACGATGCCGAGACATGCCTTGCAGCGGGAAACTTCACCGCATGTCACAACATAGAGAGAGTAGGGGCGAGAAACTTTCCGGAAAAAGATGTGCTGGATAGATTTCTCGAAAACTACTCGAAATAGTCAAGAGACGAGCTGGCAAACGCCCCTTCATACCTCCTGAGTACCTCAAACCGGTAATCGTCCAGGATAACCTCTCTGACCGCGTCGATGGGTATGTCGAGCTTTATTTCCCTCGTCCGCCCGTACCTCCCCTTGGAGATTATTATGGAGTTTATTATGCCAAGCATGTCGAGCTCGGATATGAGGTCGCTCACCCTCCTCTGGGTTAGCACGTCCATCCCTATCCTCCTACAGAGAGACTTGTAAACCGCGTAAACCTCACCGGTCGTGAACTTCCTCTTTCCACTTGAGTGCAGAACTATCATGGAGTAGAGAACAAGCTTGCTCTGATTGGGGAGAGTCTTGACGGCCTCGATGATGTGGTCGCACTCCATCTTCCTGACAGCTTCCCTCACATGCTCCTTGGTCACAACGCTGTCGTTGTTTGCCTCGGCAATCTCACCACTTATTCTCAGCAAATCGAGAGCCTTCCTCGCATCTCCATGCTCCTGCGCTGCAAGAGCTGCGCAGT
>NZ_JBPLZQ010000030.1:0-2044 GCF_054018175.1 Geoglobus sp. | reverse complement strand
CAACACCCACAACCCTGTCAGTGGCCTGCAGATAGACAACGAGCCTCAGAGCCCCAGGCCCAATTGCCACAATCCTCTCAACGTTTTCTGGAACCTCAACCGTCCTGCCAGCGGCATCAGTAACGGTGAGGGACTTCTCTCCACTCTTCCCGACCTGCTGAGAGCATCCGGCAAGCAGCACGGAAGGGACCAGGAGAACCAGTATCAGAACCGGCAAAAGCCTCATCACTCGCTCACCTCCATGAACCAGCCTATAACCGCGTTCTCGACACAGTCTATGTCCGACGAGTAGGGCTTGATGTCCACAACCAGGCTACCGTCGAGGGCATCAAGCCACCTGACCCTCAGAACGTTGCCCTTCACCTCCAAAAGCTCCACCACGCAAAACCCAATCGGGTTGGGTCTGTGGGGAGATCGGGTGGCAAAAACGCCCCTCACCTCATCCCCATAAGGTGTTTTCGTTGCCAGCACATCTCTCTTCGCCCTGTCGAGCCAGTAGAGTACGATTAAGTGAGTGCAGGTATCAATGTCCTTGAGGGCCGGGGAGAATTCCTCGAACACCTCGATCTCACTCACAGCACTGGAAAAACGGCCCTGATGGGGAGCCTGGGAGAAATCCCTGTAAGGCGATCTCACGACCCCGATTGGTGCCAAAGCCATCTCCACGCTATCACCCGACCTCCCCATACCTGCCACCGCTGAACCTAACGATTCCCCTGCCAACTACCGCGTAGAACTCTTCCCTGCATGATGGACACAGCCCGTCCCTGATCCTCGTGCTCATCACAAGCTCTCCGCACCTCTCACATCTCACGCTCTCGAAAATCGGCGCCTTTTCTATCCGAGGTGCTTCGACCTCGCTAACCCTGAAAACATCCTCAGCCCCGAGCAGCTTCCAGCCAATCTCCTCCCACGTTCGCCTGAACTCCGCCATCAGGCTCTCTTCCTCTTCCCTCCTTACTATCACCCTGTCAAACAGCTCCACCGCCCTTTCTTTGAAATAGTTCGCGAGAACCGCATCAAAGTCCACGTAAACTCTCACGGCCTTCCAGTCCGACCTCCTGACGAGCGTGAACGCGTTCTTTCCCACGTCGTGATATATCAGGGAGTTGTTTCCGAAGGTGCACCCAGTCGCCACCTGAACGCCATCTGAAAAGCAGTTATTGGTCTCGACGATGGCCAGAATCTCCTCAGAGATCGTATGGTCCTCGTCCCTCGATACGCCGAGTTTTTCCATCGCTATAAGCGAAGCCTTAACTCCGAGAGCCAGGTTAGGGCATATGTGACCGTGAAACTCCTTAGCTTTTAACAGAACCTCCTCAGCCTGCATCGCACCCAAGCCCGCAGTTAGTAATAAAAATTTTTTAAAAGTAACATGAATTAACACAGTTATACTAACTGGGTATTAGACCCCAACCCCTTTATTTCCTGTGGAAAAATGAAAAAAGCGACGACACGCGGTTTTTTAAAGACCGAAGAGTGAGAGCAGAAGATCAATTAAAAATAATTGCACATAACCTCTAAATAACGATAAGAGAGGAAAATAGACTGTTTAACCTCGCCAGCCTGCAGCTTGTCGGCTCACCAAGCCAATAACCGCCCGGTCCCACCGACCGAACACCTGTCCCACCCCTTCATTTCCTGTGGAGGTGCAGTTCTGACTGGGCACAGCAAACAACCCCCGACCCCATTACTTCCTGTGGAAGTTTCGCGAGATATCTTCATACCACTGACCACACTGACGTGAGAGTATATTCCTCCCTTCACACCACAGCTCCCGGAATACAGCAGAATCGAAGAATATACCCTTTCAATCCCTTCAAGGTCTGATTTTAACTCGCGGAGAACACTTCCACCTGCCCGTTCGCAGCACTCCTTTCAATCCCTTCAAGGTCTGATTTTAACCTTTGAATGGTCTTCCGAGGTCAACATCTCCCTTCTCACTTTCAATCCCTTCAAGGTCTGATTTTAACGTAAGATGCAAGAATTGCGGTAAGCCGGTCATTTATCCTTTCAATCCCTTCAAGGTCTGATTTTAACGCTG
>NZ_JBPLZQ010000029.1:0-8313 GCF_054018175.1 Geoglobus sp. | reverse complement strand
CTCGAAGTCAATGCTCCTGAACGGGTAAGCCCTCCTCACAATCTCGAAGACCTTTCTGACGTCTATCATTCCGTACTCGAGGGCCATCGCGGATATCTGGTTGGCGAGCGTGTCGAGGCTCATTTCGTGAACCCTTGTCACCTCAACTTTCCCTGCGTGTGCCCTCCTCACGATCACGATGGACTCGAGAATGTCGTCGAAGCTCCCCGTGACTACGTACCCCTTCGAAACCTTTTCGAGCCTGTGACCGCTCCTCCCTACCCTCTGTATGAGCCTTGCAACCTCCCTCGGGCTGTTGTACTGTATTACGCAGTCCACGTGTCCAATGTCAATTCCCAGCTCGAGAGACGAGGTGCAGATCAGTGCCTTCACCTCACCGCTGATGAACTTCCTCTCGTTTTCTATCCTCACGTCCTTGGACAGGGATCCGTGGTGAACCTCCACATCCATCAGTCTCCGCAGCTTAAGCGCGAGAGCCTCTGCGGTTTGCCTCGTGTTGACAAAGATTAGAACGGATTTGTGCCCTTCGGCAATCTCCTCTATCGTCCTGAGCTCAGCAGCGGTTTCATCATCCACACCCAGCTCCCTGGCGAGTTCTCTGTCGGAATCTTTCCTGTCGGCTTTCACGACTGTGAACTCGTACCTCTTGTCTCCACGGAACTCGACAATGCTGTCACAGCCGAAGTACTCAGAGATTCTCTCCCTGTCGCCCACAGTCGCCGACAGGGCGATGATCTGAAAGGTGGAGTACTCCCTGAGCCTTTCCAGCGCGACCGAGAGCTGAACGCCCCTCTCGCTGTCGGCAAACTCGTGAACCTCGTCCAGTATCACGTACCTGACATTCTTCAGAGCCCTTCTCAGGTTCTTCCCGAGAAAGAGAAGCTGAAACGTTTCCGGTGTTGTTATCAGTATCTGCGGTGGCCTGAGGGACTGCCTCCTCCTCTCTCCCTCCCCCGTGTCTCCGTGCCTCACGGCTATGCTCAGCCCAAGCCTTGAGGCAATCTGCTCTATCCTCCTGAGCATGTCCCTGTTCAGAGCCCTGAGAGGTGTGATGTACATAAGAGCTGTTCCTGGAAGACTGTTCTGCAGAATCTCCTCAATAACAGGAATCACAGCTGCCTCCGTCTTTCCGCTGCCGGTCGGCGCGACTATGAGACAGTTCCTCCCGCTTTTTATCTCCGCATACGCTCTTCTCTGCAGCTCGTTGAGCTCGTCAATTCCCACATCCCTGAGAGCACTTACAAGTCTCCGGTCCATCTGGAACGGGAAGTATTGAGGTGGCAGTTTTTAACGGTTACTCCCACTCCCCAAACTCATCGCTCCCGAAGTACTTGGCGACGAGCCTGCTTATCCCCTCCTGCAGGTGCTTGTGAACCGCACTTTTTGACAGGTTCATCGCGCTGGCTATGTCCTCGAGCCTGACTTTCCGCTTCCTGTCGAAATACCCCATCTCGTAGGCCGTTTTCAGAATCGCGTACTGCCTCTCCGTAAGCCTGACGCCCTTGCTGTCTATGCTCCTGACCTCTATTACCTCCCAGTTCCCTATCCTCTTCAGCTTCTCGTACGCCCTCCTCAGCAGGCTTATGTCCGGAGCGTATACGGTGTAGAGCTTGTTCCCGTTCTCGACGATTATCGGTGGCTTTATGAAGCAGTATGACTCTTCGAATGCCTTTATTCCTGCGGTGTCCTTTATAACTGCCAGAAAATCCAGGCTCGTTTTTGTCTTCTCGAGAATCTGGAAGAACTTCGTGCTCTCGTGAGACTCTATGACGTCGAAACACTCCCTCGGCTCGCAGTCTATCCTCGATATCCTGCCGAGAAACAGGGCCTCTTCTTCGTTCAGGAGAATGTACTCGAGCAGCTCCATGGTTACGTGACCGCTCTCAGTTGCCTTTGCGAGTGAGCACGTGTGCTGGTTAACGCGAACCTTTGCTATGTACATGGTGTATATGTCCACATTTATCATATTTATCTGTGCGGGTGGACATTTCCGGGTTCCGGTTATAAACCTGTCCACCAAATGGTATATCTATTATTAAAAATTATAAATGGATGGTGATTGTATGAGAGAAGTTATCGAGAAGATGGTCGAGGAGGCCATCGCAGCCCAGTGGGCTGATGTGAACGTGATAAAGGAGAAGAGGGGCGGAGAGTTCGTAATAGACGACGTGAAGCCCTATGTGGATGTGGTAAACAAAATGAAGGCAGTTGGCGAGCAGAGCAAGGCGGTCATAAGGCTGCATGTGGACAGCGTCAATGCACACTACGAGATTCTGAGAAGCCTGACGAGGACCGTTAGGCCCGAGGACGATCCGTTCGTCGAGCACTACCAGACCCCGGCAATACTGGAGATTCTGTACGAAGAGGACGAGAGCTTCAGAAAGAGTGCCGAGAAGTTCATAGAGGGAATAGAGAAGGGCGAGGCAATAATCGGCAAGGAAGTCGTGAGGAGGTACGGAGGATTTTACGGGCCAACCTGCGTTGTTGACTTCGCTCTAATTCCGGGAAGCACGAGCAACGTGGTGAACCAGATACTGAAGACGGTGGACATACCCAAGGAGCACAAGGAGGCGATTCTCGCAGCGAAATCGTGGGCAATGAACACCTCGTACGGCATAGGGGACGTCTTCGCCAAGGAGGTTGAGAAGGGTGCCACTGTAAGCGAGGCGGTGAGAAAGGAGATAGAGATGCTCAAGTTCATATACGACCAGCCGACTGAGGCTCAGGCCCAGCTCATGGACAGCCTCGGGCACGAGAGCTTCGACGTCAGGAAGTACATGAGCGAATACAAAAGGAGAATCGCTCCTGCAGTCAGAGAGGCCCTCGACGATGGTGTCCACTACGGAAACATCCTCACCGTGCCGGCCTACTGCGTTGGAGACATAGCGCACCACATAGCCCAGTCAACGTTCAACATGTGCAAAGACGATGTTGTGATGGCCACGATAGAGGCCGTGAGTCAGGTGATGGAGAACACCCTGAGAGCGAACCTCGAGAAGTTCGAAAACGAGTATCACCCGCTGTGGGTAGCAACAGGCTCCACGGCCGTCGCAACCGAGTACATACTGGAGCTCGACGGATTCACCGCACCGATGGTGGTCGACCTGCTGACAAAGCGATTCCACAACTACGTCCAGCTTTACCCCGCGAGAGATGCGGCAGTCGAGCTGCACAACCACGACTTCATGGACATGATCTACAGGGGATGGAAGCTGCTCGACAAGGCGACGAGAGCGAGAAACGGGAGTGGAGAGGAGCTCAGGGTGAAGGTCGGTGACTTCGAAGTCGATTTGAGCCCCATAAGCATGAACGAGGTTCTCATGAACCCGCAGCGCTACGCATATCCCGGGTGTGCGATAACCGTCAGGTTCTCGGCCCTGATGAGGCTTGCCGACTACCCGTGTCTCCTGACGAGTGAGCCGGTAACGGCGACGATGATGACCAACGTGATCGCCCTGCACAAGGACACGCCAAACGCTCCGGCAAGAAGGTGCAAGGACTGCGCTACGGCTGCTCTGATAGACACGAGGCACGTGCACTGTCAGTGGAGAGAGGCAGTTTAGCCAATTTTTCTTTTTTGGTGGTGATTGAGCGTGAAGTGCTACATCTGCGCAGAGCAGGGCAGGGATACCGATGCAGTGGCGATATGCATAGTGTGCGGAATGGGAGTGTGCATGGAGCATCTCGCGAGGAAAGACGTGGAGCTGTGGAGAGGAGACTATCCCTTTCCGGCGAGAAAGCTGAAAAAGCCCGTTCCGAGAATTCTGTGCGTCATATGCAATGAGGCCTACGAAGAGGGTTGATTATGACTCTTGCAAAAAGGTTCGTTGCTGAGCTTGTGGGTACTGCTTTGCTCGTCTTCTTCGGTGCAGGCTCGGCAGTAATAACCCTGATGATAGCGAGAAACGCAGCAAGGCCCAATGAGTTCAACATAGGCATAGGTGCTCTTGGAGGCATAGGAGACTGGCTCGGTATAGGAATGGCCTTCGCTTTAATTATAGCGGCAGTGATATACTCTCTCGGCAGGGTTAGCGGTGCCCACATAAACCCCGCTGTGACCATAGCCCTGTGGGCGACGAAGAGGTTTCCAACATCGGAGGTCGTGCCCTACATACTCGCTCAGCTTATAGGGGCCACGGTAGGAAGTGTTCTGTTTCTCGCAAGTGTTGGGAGCAACGCCGCATTAATTGGAGGGATGGGAGCGACGGCACCATTTCCGGGGATAGGCTATGGGCAGGCCATCCTCACAGAAGCGATAGGAACCTTCGTACTGATGCTTGTCATAATGGGAGTGGCGGTTGACGAGAGGGCCCCTCCAGGATTCGCGGGGCTGATCATAGGTCTGACGGTCGGAGGGATAATCATAACCATAGGAAACATAACCGGCTCCTCCCTCAACCCCGCAAGAACATTCGGCCCCTACGTCGTGGACTCGATGTACGGCATAAATCTCTGGCAGTTCTTCCCGATATACGTGGTCGGCCCGATCGCGGGAGCGGTAGCTGCGGCCTTCCTGTACGACTACCTGGCCAGGGATTAGCCAGATTTCCATATTTTTATCACGAACCTCGCCCCTTTCGGCTCGCTGTCCTCAACCCATATTTTCCCGCCGTACCTGCTCAAGATCAGCTTAACTATGAACAGGCCGAGACCGCTCCCGGACGTGCTGAACCCCTTCTCGAATATCCGCTTCTTGAGGTCATCAGGTATTCCATAACCGTCGTCCGAAACGGTGATCGTGCACGAGTCCGGCTCTTCGCTTATTTTTATGCGAACCCTCTCAGCTTTTCCGTGCTTAAGGGCGTTCTGCAGGAGGTTGTCGAACACCACGGCAAGTCCATCGTCGGCCATGAGCTCGCAGTCCCCATCAACCTCAACGTCGAGCTCGGGATAGCGCTCCGCGACCTTTCTCGCGAATTCCGCGACGCTGACTCTCCTCATCTCTCCCGTCTCCATAACGGCCTCAAGCACCCTCGAGACCCTGAGCGTCTCAGACACCCTGTTCATGGAGCTCTTGGCCTTCTCCAAGTATTCCTTTTCCCCGGTTTCCTCGTAAAACTCGATGTAGTTCATCGCAGCTGTGAGGTGGTTGACGGTGTCGTGCCTTATAACCGAGTTGACGAGCTTCAGACCCTCGCTGTACTCTTCAGTCTTCCTGAGGTACTCGATGAGGCTTTCCTGCATATCCTTTATCGCCCTCGAAAGCATCTCCGCCTCCCTGTATCCCCTGTGTATGCTGACCCTCGTGTCGTACGCGCCACTCGCCACGATTCTTGCCTTCCGCACGATCTCGTCAATGGGGTTCAGCAGGTACCTCGACATGAAGATGGACGCAACCATGAAGACCGAGCCTATGGAGACCGCGCCAAGAACCGCGCTCCTTTTTATGTCGTTCGTCAGGCCCGTGAACGATTCGGGAGTCATGGCGCAGATTATCAGGTACTCTCTCCCGTTCTCCAGCGTCACCCACTTGTAGTAGCCGTAGAACTCCGTTTCGTTTCCGTACCTGAACTCCCTGAACCCCTCCGCGCCTGAAAACTCGCTGAGGTCGAGGAGGGGGCACACCGGACAGCTCTCGTTGAACTCCGTCCTGGGATCGTACGTGTTCACGATGAACCTCGGACCCAGAACCTCGCCCTCTGCGTTCTCGTAATACGGGTCCACGATGAAGACGTGCTCTCCCTCCTCCCAGAACGAGTCCTTGATCAGCGAAAACGTCTCCCTGAAGTTGAAGTTGGCGATGATTACCCCCGCGAGATCTCCGTTCAGGTAGATTGGCGAGACGTACCTGATTGCCGGCGTGCCGGTGTGTCTCGCAACGTTTATCGGGGAGATGTACACTGTACCGGACGAGTTTTTCGATGTCGCCTCGCTGAACCACTCCTTATCGCCCTTGTAGTCCCTGATGTCCTCTGAACCGTAAACCACCCCCGCCAGCACGTATCCGTCCTTCCAGAAAATCCGGAGCATCTCAAGGGACGTTACCTCAGAACTCAGCTCTGTAAAGTACGAGACGACCCTGCGGTAGCTTTCGAAGTTGCTGAGAGCGAGAGGGTAGGGTGGCTCGATTCCCCGATCTGCTAGGGTTCCTGAGAAGTCCCGTACGAGCTCCGAAACCTCAGGGTGTTCTCTCACTGCAATTAAAAACGCCTTCTGGTTTGAGATTTCTCTGTTGAGGGACCTCTCAATTGCCAGAACCTTTGACCTGAGGGTGGACTTGACCTTCCCCTCGAAGAAGTCATTGACCACATTAACATGCATGTAGGAAATGATAGATACCGAGGACAGGATTGAAACGATGAACATGAAGGTAAGGAGGGTGAGGAGAGTGGGTCTGAAACTGGGCATTGGGACATTTGCTGTGAATGTTCATAAAAATTTTATTGATATGATGAGATGCAGGATGTGAATCACCGGGCGAGGGCAGGGGTGTCAGCACATCCTGCTGTTGTGAACCCAAAGTATTAATTCAACCACGTCACAATTCGTTCCGTGCTTGCAAGGAGAGTGGCAAAAAACGCAATATACAACAGCTCGGCAGTGCTTATTGGCAACATTTCTGGCCTGATAATCACGATATACCTGGCAAGGGCGCTCGGTCCGGAGAACTTCGGACTGTACTCCCTCAGCATATCCGTCGCGTTTCTCGTCCTCACGTTCACGGACCTCGGGATAACCCAGACTCTCGTCAGGTACATATCGGAGGCGTACGGGAAAGGAAACAGGCCGCTGGTGAGGGGGTACATAAAGGAACTGGGCAAGGTAAAACTGATCCTTGCAGTTTCGGTATCCGCCACCCTCCTGATCATCTCGAATTACCTCGCTCTCAGCGTTTTCCACAACGAGAAGATGGCCACCCCCCTCAGGATCGTTTCGCTGTTCATTCTCGTACACCCTCTTTCCACCTTCCTCACCGGAATATTCAACGGCCTCAACGACTTCAGGGCGAACCTCGTCAGATCGATCGTTTACGAGCTCTTCAGGGTGGTGAGCATACTTCTCTTGGTCACGCTGGGCTTTGCCGTGATTGGCGCCATCTCAGGATTCGTGATAGCGTCCGCAGCCTCAGCCGTTTCTCTCCTCGCACTTCTGCTGCGCAATTACAGGGACGTGATAACTGGAAGGGCCGAGAAAATAAACCTGAAGAGGGTCGTGAGGTTCACAGGCTACCTGACGGTTGGCAGCATAGCCTGGACCGTCTTCGCCTACGTGGATTCAGTGATGATAGGCATGTTTCTCCCCGAGGAGTACGTTGGATATTACAGGGCGGGTTACAGCATCATAGGTGCGGTTGCGGGAATTCTCTCCTTACCTGTGGTCCTCTTTCCGGTATTCGTACAGCTCGAGGGTGACGATTTGAAAAACGCATTCAACAGAGTGTTCAAGTATTCCGCAATCCTCGCCGTCCCAGCGTCCATGGGGCTTCCGGCCATATCAAGGGAGATCATCCTGGTTGTGTACGGTAGGGAGTACCTCGCGGCCCTTCCGGTTTTCTGGATACTCTCGTTCCTGATACTGAGGAGTGCCGTGGGGTTCTGGGCAGTAATATTCAACGCGAAGGAGATGCCAGAGTATCCCGTGAAATCGATTTTAATAGGGATGGCCCTGAACATCGCACTTAACTACGCGATGATTCCGGTGTTCGGGATTTCCGGAGCTGCCGCAGCGACGCTCACGTCGAATGCCGTTGTCTGGGGGATTCTCGCATACCTGTCTAAGAGGCAATTCGACATATTCTTTTCCCCGCAGCACCTGACAAGGCCGGCCTTTGCAGGCTTTGTGATGACCGCGTTTCTCCTAACGCAGAAGCCGGCAACGCTCGTACAAGGGGTTATCGCGGTTCTTGTGGCAGTGGTGCTGTACTTCGCCGTGCTTTACGCGATACGTGGAGTGGACAGGGGAGATATAGAGTATATTCTACGAATCATTGGCAAACAAAGTTAGATAAGGCGTTGTGCATAAAAGGAACAGAAAATGACAGTACCAGATCCCAAATGAATTTTTGCAGGCACGAAGCTCGGCGCAAAATTTGACGGTGCGAGGCTCAAGGATGTCATAAACCTCCTCATCGCGGTCATCGGAGCAACCATACTGATCGACTACCGCCTTTTTTAGGCTTTGACCGATCAGCACCGTAGAATTCACTCGACCGTCACGCTCTTGGCGAGGTTCCTCGGCTTGTCGATCTCACACCCCCTCGCCCTTGCGGTGTGGTAGGCGAGGAGCTGAAGGGCGACCGAGTGGGTTATCGCGGCGAAAATTGGCTTCGACGCAGGCACTCTGATGGTGTGGTCGACGTACTTCTCCACCTCT
>NZ_JBPLZQ010000028.1:0-22186 GCF_054018175.1 Geoglobus sp. | reverse complement strand
TTTTAATAAATTTGCGGTATGGCTATCTCCCCAGCGAGGGTGTGATGAAGGAAACGGAGTTCACGCTGCGCCAGGGTGGCCGTGAATCAGGGCAATTCACAGCATTGCGGACCTGACACACCTGCATGAAATCCAGTCATTTCTGTTTAGCAATTGCACACATGTGAAAAATAAAACAGATCAGAAAAATTTATTATCTCACGGTAATTCCCTCACAGAATGCTCGAAGTTAGAAAAGTGCGAAAAACACTCGGAAGTTTTCGCTTGGAGAACATATCCTTTACAGCAGGCAAGGGGGAAATCTTCGGCATCCTTGGGCCGAACGGAGCTGGAAAAACAACAACCCTGAGAATCGTGGCCGGGATTCTGAAGCCAGATTCCGGAGAAGTCTCATTCTCAGGAAAAAGCCCCGAAGAGTTCAGAGATTCGATCGGATATCTGCCGGAAGAGAGAGGACTCTACAGAAAGTGGAAGGTCAGAGAGGTTTTGAGATATTTTTCGGATCTTAAAGGCGTTAGCGCTGACACGGACTACTGGCTTGAGAGGTTTGGGCTTGCAGAACATGCCAGCAAAAAGGTTGAAGAGCTCTCAAAGGGAATGCAGCAGAAGGTTCAGCTGATAGCTGCCATACAGCACGATCCGGATCTGGTCATACTGGACGAGCCCTTCTCTGGACTCGATGCCGTGAACATCAACCTCGTCATGGAACTCGTGAGGGAGATGAGGGAAAGGGGCAAGTGTGTGGTAATCTCCACCCACATCCTGAACCTTGCGGAAAGACTGTGTGACAGGGTCCTGCTGATCAACAGGGGCATGGAAATACTCTCCGGCAGGATTGACGAGCTTTCTGGCGAGGAAATCTGCGAGGTGGAGTACGTCAGGAATGGAAGAATCGTGAAGGAAATCACACACAGGAGCCTGAGGGAGCTGCTCGATCTGGGGTATGATATCGTGTCGTACCGGAGGCGAAGACTGTCGCTGGAAGAAATCTTCCTCAGGGAGGTTGGAATATGAAGAAAGCCCTCGTCGTGGCGAAGCAGGAGATCAGGGTGAACGTGAGGAGGAAGGGGTTTATACTCGGAGTGGTGGGGCTGCCACTCCTGATTCTGGCGTCCTTTTTCATTCCACTGCTTTTCATAGAAAACCTAACGCTACCAGAAGTTTTCAAAGCTGGTGTTGTGGATAAAGCCGGGATTTTAAATCAAAGCGAAATTTTTGTTGACAAAGAGGAAAAACCCCTCCTGAACGCATCGAAAAAAATGAGGGTTGACTTCGTGAAGTTTGATAGCCAGAAAGAGGCCGAAAGGGCGTTTCAGAACGGGGAGATCGACGCCTACTATGTGATTCCAGAGAACTTTGAGGAAACCTTTACGATACTCAGGAAAACCCGTGGACTTGTCGATGCCGACGAAGCCCTCGAGCGGGCAATCGCGACGAATTATGGAGAGATGGCCTACAGGTTTGCCGTGGGAATAAGCTTTGAGGATATGGGCAAAGGTTCGAGGGAGCTGGACTTTCTGGCGTCAATGTTCCTTCCCCTCCTGCTGTTCGTGGCAATCTTCTCCTCCTCAGGGTACCTGATGCAGGGCATAGTTGAGGAGAAGGAAAACAGAGTGATGGAGATACTGCTGTCCTCAGCTTCGCCTGAAGAAGTGTTTGCCGGAAAGTTCATCGGAAGTGCTGTTACCGGGCTGATACAGGCATCGGTGTGGCTTGGGCTCGCAAGCTTCGCCTCCACGATCCTTGCAGTTATGAGGCTCATCAGCCTCTCAGCAATACTGGTGTCTGTCGTGTACTTCATCCTCGGCTACCTCCTTTATGCATCAATCCTTTCTGCCATAGCATCGGTCTCCAGCACCCTGAAGGAAGCCCAGCAGGCCACGTCAGCCATAGTGTTTATCGGCATCTTTCCTGCGCTGTTTCTCGGGCAGATGACCTCATTAAATCCGGATGCGCCGGTCTTCCGGGCAATCGCTCTCTTCCCTCTGACAGCTCCGGCACTCATGCCCTCACTCTACATCTCAGGCTCGGCATCCATCGCTGACATTGTGGCAGGGATGCTGTTGCTGCTCGCCACCTCACTCGTAACACTGAAACTCTCTGCAAAGGTGTTCAGGTATTATGCCCTGGCATACACGAAGCCCCGCTGGAAAGAAGTTCTCAGAAGTGCCATTAAAGTTCGCGGAGAGTGATGCCCAATTTTTCCAAGGATTTTTCGTGTCAGTTTCTGACCAAAATCCTTAAATAACCAACGCAGACTTACCATGTATTGCCGACGGTCATAGGGACGGGGGAAACACCCGGACTCATTCCGAACCCGGAAGTTAAGCCCTGTCCCGTTCCGCGTTGTACTGCCTTCCGAGAGGGGGCGGGAAGCGCGGAAACTGTCGGCACCTCCTCCCCTCTTGGACCTCTTCTGATTATTTGAGTGCTATTTCGGGATTTTGATACTGGTCGAAGGCGTTCTGGGCGGAGAGCAACTCAAAAATGGTTAGATGTGAAAGTTTCGGGGAATCAGATCCTCCTCCTGTCGATAACTCTCTTTGCCTTACCCTCGAACCTCTGCAGGGTTCCGGGGTTGACGACCTCGATCTTTGCCCACACGTTCAGGACGCTCTTGAGCCTCTCCGCGATTTCCCTCTCGAGGTTGAGTATGTCTGTGGTTGTATCTATTCTGGCGTTCTCGCTCAGCTCCACCTGGATCGTCATCTCGTCCAGTCCGCTTTCGGCCCTGTCCAGGATGATCATGTAGTGCTCTCCTATCTCCGGAATCTGCATGAGGACGTGCTCTATCTGGCTCGGGAACACGTTCACGCCTCTGACGATTATCATGTCGTCAGCCCTGCCGAGAATTCTCATTATTCTCGGGTGAGTTCTCCCGCAGGCGCACTTCTCCTCCTCAAGAATCGTTATGTCTCCCGTCCTCCACCTCACCAGCGGCAGGGCCTCCTTGCTGAGCGTCGTGATCACGAGCTCCCCCTTCTCCCCCTCTCCAACCTGCTCGCCCGTCTCTGGATCTATCACCTCAACCAGAAAGTGATCTCCCCAGATGTGCAGGCCCTGCTTTTCCGAGCATTCGGTGAATAGAGGGCCGCTCAGCTCCGAGGTACCGTAAACGTCGTAGGCCTCAATCCCGGTTTTGCTCTCTATCCTCTTCCTGGTCTCCTCGCTCCAGGGTTCGGCACCAAAAATCCCCATCCTGAGGTGGGTGTCGTCTGCAATGTCCACGTCCATCTTCTCGGCCTGCTCGGTCAGATAGAGCATGTAGGATGGCGTGCAGGCTATTACCGTGGTCTTCAGGTCCTTCATCAGCTCTATCTGCCTGGCCGTGTTGCCCGCCGAAATTGGAATCACCGCAGCCCCCACCCTCTCCCCGGCGTAGTGGAACCCCAGGCCACCGGTGAAGAGTCCGTAGCCGTATGCTATCTGCATCACGTCCTCCCTTCTGACACCACACGCAACGAGGCTCCTTGCGAGACTCTCCACCCAAACCTCGAGGTCGTTCTGAGTGTATCCAACAACTGTTGGCTTTCCTGTTGTGCCGCTGGAGGCGTGGAACCTGACCACATGGGAGAGGGGAACGGCGAACATTCCCGTCGGGTAGTTGTCCCTGAGGTCCTGCTTCTTAGTGAAGGGTAACTTCGGC
The DNA here is from genome assembly GCF_054018175.1 of Geoglobus sp. NCBI lineage: Archaea > Methanobacteriati > Methanobacteriota > Archaeoglobi > Archaeoglobales > Archaeoglobaceae > Geoglobus > Geoglobus sp. The sequence continues at coordinate 18,540 of NZ_JBPLZQ010000028.1, read as the reverse complement.
AGATCGGAAATGCCCCTGAAGTCTGATGGGTGAATTCCGGCCTCCTCAAACCTCTTCCTGTAAAATGGTGAGTATTCGTAAACGTAATTGACGAGTGCCTTCAGCTTTCTCTCCTGAAGGTCCTTCAGGTCCTTTGCAGGCATAGTCTCGATGAATGCGTTCCAGTACATGATATTGCCACTCAATAGCACAATTTAAACGTTTTGTTTTCCTACCCGCTCTCTCAGAATCTCCGCCATCTCGGGTGTGTGTGGCAGAACTGCAACCGGAAATCCTGAATTGTTCAGGAGAATAACCGCACTTTCGTGAAATTCGAGCCTGTGCACCCTGTCCCAGCGTATTATTGAATTGTCCATTACTATTCCCTCTCTTGCGATTATGACCTCGCGGGAGAGTCTTCCCACTGCTGCTGTGAAGAATGCTGGCAGGGTGACCAGGAAAACCGGAAGCGGTTGGAAGCTTTTGCTTGTGACCATCAGAACTGCAGAAATTAGATAAACGACCACAACTGCCTGAAAAAGCCTGTTCCTGAAAATAGCAGTAACAGCAATCCGCGGTTCGACCTTTACCGCCTTAATTGGTGTCACCTTGGTTACTCCAATCACCGTGGACTTTTTGCTGACGGCGACGATAACTGCCAGGAGAGCCAGCAGAGAGGTTATGAACAACGCCATTGACAGGACCATTTCTGGCTGTGAAGCCGACATTGATGATAGTATGACGAAAACTCCTGTTATGGCGAAAACGGTAAACGAGAGGGCGAGGGCAATTTTGTGTCTCGCTTCGATTCTGTAGGTGACCTTCCTGACCATCATGTTAAGAAATTATGTATCTGCTGGAAATATATATGTTTATCATGTTCTGTCAGTATTTCTTCAGCTTATCCTTCAGCGCCTCGGACTCCTTCCACCTTTCCTCTATCTTCCTCACGATCTCGAGTATTCTGCCTATCTGCTGGTCAATCGTCTCGTGTGCGCTCTCACAGAAAAGTTCGGAGTACCCCTTTATAACTGAAAGCGGATTCCTTATCCTGTCGACGAGAGCCATCATGTCGTTAACGTTCTCGTCAAGCTGTCTCAGCACCTCGTTCTTTTCCTCCTCGACCTCTATGCTGTGGACGGCGAAGGCTATGTCCTCTGCAAGCGTTCTGAGGATTTTAATCTCTTTGCCTGTTAGCTTTGTCTTGCTTTGGATAAACAGAACTCCCTTTGTGACGCCAGCATACCTCAGCGGGAAAACGTAGCTGTGGAATTTTCCACCATTTTTTGCATGGGGGCATGAGGGCGGGTGCTTTTCGGGAGGGAAGTGTCGTGGAGTGCCACTTTTTAGTGATAATTCCACGCAGTGGTACTTGGAGAGATCCCCCATGGTCTTTACATGTCCCGAAACACCTCCGTAGGCGATAACATCGTTTCCCGAAAATACGGCAATCATTGAGTTCAGGTAATCTCCCAAAACCTCTGCTGCACTCTTAACGAGCTTTTCCAGGTTCTTCTCCCGGAGCATAATCTCGTTTATCCTGCTGATTCGTTTGAGAAGATTGTACGCACGGATGAGCTCTTTTTCTCTTTTAGACAGCTCCTTCTTTAGATAGTACTCGTTATAGATCGCGAGAGAGGTGATCGCAATGAGGATAAACAGGACGATGAACACCCACTTCGGAATTTCCTTCTTTTCTGTCCCGACCCATTTGTCCAGTGAGGCGTAGTAGAGTGACCCCTCCTCGCGTTTCAGTTCGCTGAGATGGTAGTCTATTCTCTGAAGCAATGCTTCCTTACCCTTTGCGGCGGCAAACCTAAGCTCAACAGGAGAGAATATGATTGAGGTGACTTTAGTACCGTATTCTTTACCGTGTAGTTTTCCATATAGCCTGGAAACCACTCCTGCGTCGGCTTTTCCCGATTTCACAGCATTGAGGACGTCTCCGTAATCGCCGTAAACATCAATGAATTTACAGTCGATACCAAATGCTTTGGTTAGCAGCTTCAGATTCTCGTAGTAAATGTCTTTGACAACTCCAGCCACCCTCATTCCTTTTAGGTCCAGAATGGAGTCAAGGTCGGATTTTGAACATATCACTCCCCAGTTGGATATCACAGTCTCATTGCTGAAACTCAAAAACTCTTCTCTTTCTTCGGAATACGCTATGTCAGGTATGACGTCTACTTCACCGTTTTCTATCATTTCGAGCAGTGTTGGAAATGAAGCGTGTATGTACTCTATTTCCCAGCCCTCTTTTTTGGCAGTGTATTCAAGTATGTCAATGAACAATCCCTTTGCCTGTCCGTTCTCGTAGAACAACAGTGGTGGGTTGTTGTACACGCCAACTCTAACCTTAATGGCGGTAACAGGAGTAATCAGTATAACTGCGACTGCAAGTATTGTGATTGCGCTGACTCTCATAGACTTTGATGATACTCATTATCATTTAAATAAATTTCCTGTTCACGTCACATCCGCAAATAATGTGATTGCAATTCAGCAAACGTTATTTACTTCACAGCGAATTTGTTAGAGTGGAGATCATATTCGGTGGAGGGAAGTACGGTCTCGAGGCCGCCAGGTATCTGATGTCAGAGGGGACGAGCTTCGTCGTCGTCGATCCGGATGAAAGCTGTGCCGTAAAAAAAGAGCTGAATTTGCCGGAGTACAGCGGAAATGCACAGGAAAATTCGTTTGTTCGTGGAGGCGTAAAGGAGCTCACCAAACTCTTCTTCGAGCTTGAACCGGAGTACGTCTTCCCCACAGCCCCCATACACGTTGCCGGAGCGTTCCTCATGGAGCACCTCGGCTTTGAGGTGTGGTACGAGGGCGTGGATCTTGCTCTATCCGGACTGCCGATGAAGGTCGTCGTTTCAGCAGGCAGAGGGAGTGTGGTTGTGAGCTACAACAGGGACAGGGAGTGCGTTCCAAAGTGCAGGGCTCCAGATGTCTGCCCGGTTACTGGAATAAAGAAACCGGCACCCATGTACGACCTCGTGAGGTTCGCAATTCCCGACGGATTTGTCATCGAGAGCCATTATCTGCAGCCCGGTCTGGGTGCCATAAAGGGGGAAAAACTCAGAGAGCTCATTGAGTGGGCAGAAAACAGAGATTCAGTTCTCGTTGCGACTGCATGCAGATGTCATGGCGTGATAACGGCCCTGAGGAGGGCTGGAAGATGAAAATTGTTACATTCAACGTCAATTCAATCAGGGCGAGGCTGCACATCGTTATTCCCTGGCTCAAAGAGAACAGGCCGGACATTCTGTGCATGCAGGAGACGAAGGTCGATGACAGAAACTTTCCCGAAAGCGAGTTTTCCAGAGCCGGATATCAGGTTTACTTCTCCGGCATAAAGGGCAGGAATGGCGTTGCGATAGCAACGCTCCACGAGCCTGAAGAGGTTCTCATCGGGATGAACGGGGAAGAGAGGGACAGAGTGATCACTCTGAAGTTCGATAACCTTGCGGTCACGAACGTTTACGTTCCCCAGGGGCAGAGCATAGACTCAGAAAAATACAGGTACAAGCTCGACTTTCTGAGGAGGTTCAGGGACTATTTGAGGGAGATCGTGGACTTCAGCGGTTATCATGCGGTCTGCGGAGACATGAACGTTGCGCCTGAAGATATAGACGTTCACAGCCCTCAGAGGCTCGGGAACCATGTCTGCTTCCACATCGATGCAAGGAACGCATACAGGGAGATACTGTCCATGGGCTTCGTTGACCTCCTCAGAAAGTTTCACCCGGAGGAGAGGGTTTACACTTTCTACGACTACAGGGTCAGGAACGCGATAGATAAGGGCCTGGGATGGAGGGTTGATGCAATACTCGCAACTTCAAGGCTTGCAGGGAGGTGCAGGGACTGCTATGTGGATATTAAACCGAGGCTCATGGATAGGCCGAGCGACCACCTGCCCTTAATAGCGGAGTTCGACCTATGAAGCTGTTCGAGAATATTTATGCCTACACCTGGGGAAGCGCCTTCTACGACTCATCCAACAGCTACGTGATTTCGGATGGTGAGACAGCAATCATCGATCCCGGCACCTACAAGAGCTACACCAACCTGTTCGGCCTGCTGAAAAACGACGGGATCGGGAGCATAGATTACGTGCTCAACACGCACCTCCACAAGGACCACTGTGAGAGCAACCAGATGTTCATGCGGAAAGGTGCATTGCTGGGTTTTGACGAGAGGGACAGGGTGGTGAGCCCTTTCAACATCTCGCCCGACATCAGGCTCGAAAGGATGTTCGTTGTTGGTGAAACGGAGATAGAGGTTGTGAGAACTCCGGGACACTCTCCCGGAAGCCTGACATTCTTCGTTCAGGAGCATGGTGTTGCGATAACCGGCGACCTGATCTTTGAGAACGGAATACCCGGGAGGTTCGACCTCTACGGCAGCGACAGGAGGGAATTCGTAAAGTCTCTCGAGAAGCTTGCCGCTCTGGAGCCGGAGTACCTGCTTCCAGGTCACAGGAGGGTGATGAAGGGCAGGAAAGGGATAGTTGCTCTCGTGGAGAAGGCGATAGAGATAGTGACCCACTACTGATGTGTTACTATTGTAATACAAAAATTAACCTTATATTTCAGTTCAGCAGACCGACAGACATGGCCTACAGCTTCATGTACGAGTGCGAGGTTGGAGGGGGGCTCACACACTACGTTATGCCCGGCGAGGAGTCCCCTTTTTAATTTTTTGAGGTGATCTCATGAAAGAGCTGGAGTTCGACGGTTTCAGGGTAATGCTTGACCCCGACACCAACTTCTGGGCGATTTACGATGGAGGTGTCCCGGAAGAAGTTATGAAGTTTTACGAAAAGAACAGGGGAACGCTTGAGGAGAGGATGAGGAGGTACAGGTTTGAGGTGGACTTCAACACCGCCTACATAAACCCCACAGAGAGGTGCAACGCCAGCTGCGAGTACTGTTACATCCCACCTGGAATTCGTAGAAGGGGCAGGGAGATGGACTACGAGATGCTCAGAGACGTGCTTGAGAGGCTCGAGTCTCTGGGAGTGAGGAACGTAATATTTCACGGTGCAGAGCCACTTCTGGTAAAGGACGCGATCTTTAAAGTGATGGATGAGTTTGATTACCGCTTTGGCATTCAGACCAACGGATTTCTGCTCGAGGAAGAGGACGCGAACTTTCTGAAGAGTATTGGAGCGAACGTTGGCGTCTCGTTTGACTCACCTGTTCGTGAGGTTGAGGACTACCTGAGGGGGAGGGGTCACTACGACAGGGTCATGCAGATCCTGGGGTGGTTTGATGGATACGCGAACCTGAACGTGATAACGACAATAAACAGGCACAACTACACCCAGCTCGAGGACATGGTCGACTTACTTGCAGGGAAGGTCAGACTCGTCCTGATGAACCCCGTGAGGGGGACGAGCGAGGGGGGAAGGAGGCTGAGGCCCGATCCCATCGAGGCTGCCGGACACTTCCTGAAGGCGGTTGAGAGGGCAATATGGCACACGAAGAACGGGGACAGAATAGTTATTGGCGATTTCGCCAACATCCTGCTGGGCATAGTGGCCCCCTACTCGAGGATTCTGCAGTGCGACATCTCTCCGTGCGGGGCGGGCAGGAGGTTCATCTCCGTAACTCCAGAGGGAGTTTTTCCGTGCGGAGAGTTCATAGGCTTTGAGGAGTTTGGAATTGGTCTTGACGAGCTCGAACTTGCGGCTGAGAAATTCACCGAGGTAAGGGGGAGGACAGTGGAGCGCATAGAGGAGTGCAGGGACTGCGAGTACAGGAACATCTGCGGAGCACCCTGTCCGGCTGAAATCTACGCGGAGAAGGGAACGATGCTCGAGAAGTCTCCCTTCTGCGAGTTCTACAAGGCTGTCATAGCGAAGGCGTTCGAGGTCATCCACCGAGGAGATCTGGAGCACGTGGTAAATCTGAAGGCCCTGAAAAGGGTTTACGAGATCCGGGCGTGACGGCAGTGAAAGTTTAATATATAAGTGTCTTCAAGGAATTAGTGGTGGGTGGAATGATCGGAGAAGTCTCATCGATTCTCGGACTTAGGGTTTACACCGACGAGGGCAGGTATGTTGGCAGGATAGCCGATCTCTCCATAGACATCGAGTCGAGGCAGTTCAAGGGGATAGCGGTCGTGGATGTCAACAGGATGATCATAGACACGAGGGCGAGTGGCGTGATAATCCCCTACAGGCTGGTAAAGGCGGTCGGGGACATCGTGATAATCAAGGACGTGTTCAGGAAGATGGAGAGGAAGAAGGAGCAGACGGAGGAGACCTGACCTCCACCTCGGCCTCCTCAAAACCCTTTTCTCCGGCGAAATACCATCTGATCTCTCCTCTCGCTATTATCGCCCAGACTCCCGGAAACGCTCTTGCTCCCCTCACGTCCTTTTGAGACGGCTCTGCACGCCCCATCGGATGGGTGTGCCACACTCCCACGACCTCGAGACCTGAAGCCTCAGCCTGCTCGAAAACCTTCAGCACCTCAACTGGGTTGAGCTCGAACTCCACGGGGGAAGCTTTTAGGTTCTCCACCTCGTGAGCCTCGAGTATCTCGACATCCTCCCCGCACCTTCCGACGAACAGGCCGCACCTCTCCATCTCTCCGGGACGATTGGCGACCCTTCTGAGGAACTCCTCGACCCCCCTTCTCAAAACTACGCGCCTTGCCATGAGATCACCAAGGCAGTCTCAGATTGGGCAACTCCCCCGTCGCGAGGAGCAGGATGCCCACGAACACTGGCTGGTGCAGCAGGTAAATCTGGAGGGTGTGCCTTCCGAGAGTCGCAATCACATCGCTCGTTCTGGACCTCAGCTGGAGGTCAACTCTCCTCCTGCCATCGGGATAGGCGAGCGCTCCCGCGCTAACCCCGAGCAGGAAGACGCCGAACCACGGAAATATGGGGAAGTAGTCGAGGGTGAAGAACGGAACCGGGGTTATGCCGACCGGGAGCAGCAGGAGGTTGCTTGAGTGAATGTTTTCGAGGAGCAGCTTTCCTGCGAAGAACGCCGGAACGAGAGCGAGGTTCTTCCACCCGAGCCTGTAGAACGGAACCACCAGGATGCTCGCAACACCGAGGAAGTGCAGAACTCCGAAGTATACTGTCCCTTCCCTCAGCAAAAAGTGGGTGACTGCGGTTATCACCATTCCAAGCCCGAACAGCTTTGCAAATCTGAGCAGGTATTTTCTGCAATCTCCCGTCCTGAAGTGAGCAATCCACATGGAGATCCCTGATACAAAAACGAACAGCCCAGCGGTCGTGTATGCGAAAGCCCTCCAGAACACCTCAAACTGACTGTAGCCCAGGAAGAACTGCAGGTCGGTCACGAAGTTCGAGACGAGCATCATGATCAGAGCTACACCCCTGAGGACGTCAATTTCCGCAAACCTTTGTTTACTCGATGTACTGTCACGAGCGACCTTTCCAGAGCCCACTGTGAGATATTGATCGCGTACTTTTTAACGTCTGCGGAGCAGGATCTGTCCACTTAACACAAACACCACCTCAACCGATTATAATAAAGCATAAACAGCTTGCAGAATAGATTCCAGTTCCTGACAGGATTCTTAGCTGTAATCGAGCAGAAGAAAATCCTTATCCTCTGTTTTAAAGAAGAAAACACTGATTCAACCTTGCTTCTCTCTCCGAAAGGTCTGATGTTCATATTCCAAACCAAGACTTTTCAAAGCTTCCATCAACCAGGGAGCTTTGTCCACAACGAACTTTGGCCTGTTCGCGCAGTAATTCAGAACTTCTTTGACGAAAGATTTCGTGGTCAGATAATTTCTCGTCGTATAGACTCTCATTAGAATCAGCTCATTTCTCTCAACATCTACTGCTGAATAAACGTAGTAATGCTTTTTATTCGCCTTGACGACAGTTTCATCTAATGCAATAAAATTTCTTTTCTTTTTCTCTGTTGATATTGGTAATTTTTCCTCAAACTTCTTTATCCAGCGGTGAACAGATGATTTAGAGACTGGGTGGATTTCTGAGAGAATTCTTGCAGTTCTTCTTACTGAGGATGTTTGAATGTAGATTGCTATGCCGAGAACTTTAACTTCAATCGGTACTTTGTTTCTCTCAAAGACTTTAAGCTCCTTTACAATTTCTTTTACCGATTGCATATTTTTGAGTTATATTAAAAAATTTATATGTTTTGGTAATGGGGACATGTCCCGGAGCATAAGGAAACCCTTAAATACTAACGGTAGTTAGAGCCTTCAAATGTATGAACAGATATGACGTCATCATAATCGGAGCGGGTCCAGGCGGGCTGTTTGCGGCTTACAAGCTTGCAGGAAAGCTTAAAGTTGCTGTTTTTGAGATGGGTAGGGCGATAGAGAGAAGAAAGTGTCCGAGTGACCTGTCAGAGAGCTTCTGTCTGAAGTGCGATCCCTGCAACGTTACTGCAGGGGTAGGAGGAGCTGGTGGACTGTCTGATGGCAAGCTCAATTACGTTCACCCGCAGTTTCCGGAGAGCTTCACCGTCGGTGGGGACTTTCTCGGGCTTGTTGACGAGAGCTACCTTGTGGAAAAGATGGATGAGGTTGACAGAATTTTCCTCGAGCATGGAGCTCCGGATGAGCTTTACGGAGACAACGTTGATGAGCTCCTCAGGCTGATGAGGAGGGCGAACTCGGCAGGAATAGAGTTCGTCCCGCTCAGGCAGAGGCATGTTGGGAGTGACGAGCTGCCGAAGGTCATAGGGAGCATGCAGAACTACCTCACGGGCAATGGGGTCGAGATATTTACCAACATCACCGTGGTGGACATAAAGCCGGACGAGAAGAAGGTCATAACTGAGGACGGGAAGGAGTACCAGTACGACTTCCTGATCATCGGCGTTGGAAGAGGAGGTGCAGAATGGCTCGAAAAGTGGGTCAGAGATTATGATTTTGCAATAAGCAGGGAAGCCAAGGCAATAGACGTCGGCGTCAGGGTTGAGGTGCCGGCAACAATAATGGACGAGATAACATCGATAATCTACGATCCCAAGCTCAGGATAACGACGAAGAAGCATGACGACTACATGAGAACCTTCTGCACCTGCCCGAGGGGGTGGGTGATCAGGGAGGACTACGGAGAGTTCAGTCTCGTCAACGGCCACAGCAAGGCGAAGGAGAAGACGAACAACAGCAATTTCGCTCTGCTCGGCCACTACGTGTTCACAGAACCTTTCGACATGCCAAACGAGTGGGGGAGGGACCTTGCGAAGATAACAACGAAGCTTGGTGGAGGCAACCCGCTCGTTCAGAGACTCAAGGACCTGAGGCTTGGAAGGAGAAGCACTGAATTGAGAATCAAAAACAACAGGCTGCTCAAGCCCACGCTCAAAACAGCAGTTCCGGGAGACATAAGCCTGGCTTATCCCGGCAGAGTCGTGGACGACATCATTGATGCCCTTGAGCAGCTCGACAAGGTTATTCCAGGCGTGGCAGACGACTCAACCCTGCTCTACGCCCCGGAAATCAAGTTCTATTCCCTCAAGCTTGAGATAAGTCCTGAGATGGAGACAAACATCCCCGGCATCTACGCGATAGGAGATGGGGCCGGGATAAGCAGGGGAATAGTCGGCGCGGCAGTAACCGGGCTGATTGCTGCCGAGAGCATCCTCAGGAGGATGAGGAAATGATGGACGAGGCGAGAAAGATAGCAGAGAGCTATGAGGACATCACCGTAGGCATCTTTGGCTCCCACTCCGCCAAGGAGACGGGGATGGCTGCGAAGGCCTTCGGGCTGAAGACTGCAGTTGTGGTTCAGAAGGGGAGGGATAAGCTTTACACGGAGTACAACCGCCACCTGTTTGACGAGGTAATTCTGCTGGACAGCTTCAGAGATCTGGTCAATGAAGAGGTTCAGGAGACGCTCATTGAAATGAACACGGTCTTCATCCCCAACAGGAGCTTCGCGGTCTACGTTGGCTATGATGCCATAGAAAGGGAGTTCAGGGTTCCAATATACGGCAACAGATATCTGCTGAGGGCGGAGGAGAGGAACTACGAGAGGGGACAGTACTACCTGCTGGAAAAAGCCGGTCTCAGGTATCCCAAGGAGTTCAGAAGCCCAGAGGAGATAGACAGACTTGTGGTGGTCAAGGTTCAGCAGGCGAAGAATCCTCTCGAGAGGGCGTTTTTCTACGCAAACTCTCCCGAAGACTACTACAGGCAGACGGAAAAGCTTCTGAAGGAAGGAGTTATAGACGAGGAGGGGCTTGAAAAAGCCAGAATCGAGGAGTACGTTCTTGGAGCTCGTTTTAACGCAAACTTCCACAGCTACGCTCTGAAGGACGTTTTCGGTAACTTCGATTTTGTGGGCTTTTCAGACAGAAGACAGGTGAACCTTCAGGGCTTCCTGAATCTTCCAGCAAAGGATCAGCTCAAGATAGACGTGCCCGTTAAAAACGAGGAGATCGGGCATTTTGGAGTTACGATGAGAGAGAGCAAGCAGGAGATGGTTTACGAAGCTGGAGAGAGATTCATAGAGGCGTGCATGAGGGAATACCCTCCGGGCATAATCGGCATGTTCGGACTGCAGGGGGCCATCGCATACTCTCCCGAAGATGAGACGAGGCTGGAGTTCGTGATTTTCGATGTCTCAATGAGGGTGCCGGGCGATCCGGCTATAGGTCCAACCTCTCCGGAGATGAGGAACCTGAGCCTGAAGCACGGAGTCAAAATCGAGGATCCGCTCGATTTAACGATGATCGAGCTGAAAAAAGCAGTTGAGACAGGAAGGCTGAGCGAGACCGTAACCTAACCCCTTCTTTTTATGTGAATCAGGAGAAGGATGAAGGAGACTGTTATCAGCGCTGTGGCTATGTAAAACATCACTTCTGCACCACTCAGAGCTCTGGCAGCTTCCAGTGCAGGAGTTTTGATGGGAGTTAAAGCTGGCGTCGGACTGGGTGTGGCTGCTGGAGTGGGCACAGGCGTGGGAGTGGGCGTTGCTGTTGGAACTGGTGTGGGTGTAGGCGTCGCTGCAGGGGCTGGAGTGGCTGCCGGTTGCGGAACAGCCTTCTCCACAACCTCCGGAGTGGGGGTTCTCGTGACCCCGTAGGCTGGAGCCTCTTTCTGCGCTCTCATGCCACTCAGGAACGAAAGCACCAGCATGACAATTCCCGAAATGAACGCAGCTACCGAGGCGAAAAGCTCTATCGCCGGCCTTCTTGCCTTTTCCGGCATCACGACCCTCAGGCCTTCGGATGTGATCTCGTAGTATATCCACTTCCTGCCCTCGTCCACCCTTCTTATCAGCCCTGCCTTCTCAAGCTTCTCCAGATGCTCCTTCACGCTTGATTTCGAAATACCGATCTCCTTTGAAAGCTCGCTTAACGTTTTTCTCCGATCTGCAATACTTTTCAGAATCTCCATCCTGGTTTCCGACGAAAGCAGGAGAAGTGCTTCTCGATCAAGGCTGATCCTCACCGTAATGCCTTTGTGAGAAAGAATTTAAAGGATTTGGAAATGTTAGTTTTTATAATTTACCTTGAATTCAGAGCCTCCCTCTTCCCCCTCCTGGTACTTCTCGTACAGCAGAATTCCGAAGCCGTAGAAGAAGATTACCATGCCTGCGATTTTTGCAGATGGAGAGAACCACAGGATGAGCCCAACGACGATTAAGTCCTTTACCCTGTTTCTTCTGCCCTCTTCAAGGCTCTTCGCTGGATTCAACACTGACAGCAGCAGGACAATTATGAATACCACGAACAGGACTATTATCATCTCGTTAGCTCCGAAGGATGCCATCTAACCACCTCCCACCGGCACGGGGGTTCCTGCAGGAACGGGCTTAACGGGCTGGTAGCACACCACGGCCTTCTTCACGTCTCCAGCCTCAACCACGAAAACCCTCGTTTCATTCAGAGTGCTTCCGTCAAGGTAGCAGACCTCCTCGCTGCCCTTAACAATTCTGTCAAACCTGCACAGTTCCTCTCCCTTAGCGCTCACCACGACGTCGCTCAGATCCTCTCTTGCGGTGATTATTATGGCGTTTTCAACACACCTCGCCCAGAGAGGTTCCTGAATCCCACCACCCCTTTCCATGCTCTTCTTAATCTCTAAGTAGAACCCTATCGCGGCAATGCCTATGAGCAGAACTCCGACAGCAAGGATCACCGAGCTTAACCTGAAAACTTCAGATCTTCTTTCTGAAGACATATAACCAAAACTCTTTAGTTAAATATTTAAAATTTCCGATACAGATTTCTTGCTTTTTTATGATCCTTGAAATTTCCCCAATCTACTCAAAAAAAGAGATCGCTTAAGTCACAGCGAACCTCAGAACGTACCTTTCGCCTTTGTAAGTCACACACCCTCCATACAGTTCCTCCAGTTTTCTCACGTAATCGGCGTTTATCTCCACCACTGCCTCCCCGGTCTTTTCCGCTTTATTCAAGGCTTTTTCAAGAAACGGGAATTCGGACAGATCCTTTTCAGTCAGAACAGCACAGTTTTCAGCGTTTCTGGCTTTTACGACATGCATATATGCAGAGTACTCAGACATGAGAGCAAATCCAAGAATTGTGGTGAAAGACACAAGTCCTATGAAGAGAACAACAACAAATGATGCTGCAAAACTGGCAGAAATGAGCTTCCTTCCAGCGGCATAATGGTAAATAAAGGTCAAAATCAGGCTAATAACGATTGAAAGGAAAATTAAGAGGTAGGGGCTTCTCAGGTTCTCGAGCTCTTCTATCACGGCCAGAATCATGATACCGGCGATTATCCCCAGCATGAACAGGACGAGAGCATGTTTTAGCTTTGCAGCCCCCATGGTTGAAAGATTTGTTTTACATTTATTAAAGTTTTCTGGTGGATAAACAGAAAGATTTTTGAGGTATGGGCAAAAGTATTTTTGTGAGACCAATCGTAACCCTTCTTCTGCTTGTCATGCTGATATCAGGGTGCTCGAAACCTGTAGAAGAGAGCTTCAAGCACGGGATTGAATACTCCATCTCGCTTGAGTTCGGAAAGCCAGCCGGGATCAGGAGAGAAATTCCGGACGTGAACTTCGTGGAGAACGTAACCCTGATCGTGCCGTTCCCCTTCAGGAATGGCACTCCCATGAATGTGTCTCTGCTCAGCCTGCCTGAGGGGTGGAATGCAAGCTTGATTGAGACAGACTATGGCACAATGCTGCTTCTGAGGGCTGATGGGCTTGAGACGTGGAGGATGGAGAAAGTGCCCGTTCCGGTGGAGCCTGGTAGCAGAGAGACGCCAGAAATTCCGGAAGAAAAAAGGCCAGCCAGCTACGAATTCAGGATAAGGCTTGAGCCTGACAGGGAGGTGAACACACTGGACCCACTGGGGGGCGAGTACCTGCTCCAGCCGAAGCTGGATCTCAGAGAGGTGGAGTGCGGAGATGATGCGAGGCTTTACAGGTTTGCAAGGTGCTACAGCTACCTTGCCCCGGTTTACTTCAGCTCCGAGCCCTTCGTGGATGCTGGAGTTGTTGTTTGGCTTGGGGGAGATAACTGGTGGTTCACCTACGGGTGGACCGGGAATGAGTTCGATGACAGCCTGTTTGCCAGCTTTGAAAAGCCAGGGTGGAAATTCGCAAACGGGAGTCTGAAAGCCGGCTATGGCGTTTACAGGAGGTAACCTCCGCTTTTCCCGATACGCATGGAGTGACGTGGGGTTTTTCGAGCGTTTCAGTAGTATGCAGATGGCGAAAGGAAAACTTAATAAATGTTGAAAAATCTGGTTTATTATTGGAATGTGGAGGTAAAAAATTGTGTCCAATTCTGGAAGAAACCAAACAGAAAATGGGGCAGAACGCAACTGTCCTGTTAGTGAACGCGAGTACAGGCACACGACCCTTGGTGGAAACCTGATCCGGGAGTGGTGGCCCGATCAGCTGAACCTGAGAGTTTTGTATCAGAATCCACGCGAATCCACTCCCTTGGAGGCGGAGTTTAATTACGCTGATGCGTTCGCAGAGCTGGATTACTTCGCGCTTAAGCAGGACCTTCGCAAACTGATGACCGAGTCTCAGGAGTGGTGGCCAGCGGATTACGGCCATTACGGCCCTCTCTTCATCAGGATGGCCTGGCACAGTGCCGGAACGTACAGGGTTTTTGACGGGAGGGGTGGCGCGTCAAACGGAAATCAGCGATTCGCCCCCCTGAACAGCTGGCCGGACAACGTGAACCTTGACAAGGCTCGCAGACTTCTGTGGCCCATCAAGAAAAAGTACGGAAGCAGAATTTCGTGGGCCGACCTTATGATTCTCGCGGGAAACGTCGCGCTTGAGTCGATGGGGTTCAGGGTTCTCGGCTTTGGAGGGGGGAGGGTCGACATCTGGGAACCGGAGGAGAGCGTATACTGGGGTCCTGAAAGTGAGTGGCTTGGTGATAAGCGACGTGAGAGCGGGGAGCTCGAGACCCCTCTCGCGGCAACTCAGATGGGGCTGATATACGTCAATCCGGAAGGTCCTGGTGGAGAGCCAAACGTCCTCGAGGCTGCGAGGGACATCCGCCTGGCCTTCAGGAGAATGGGTATGGACGACGAGGAGACCGTCGCACTGATAGCAGGTGGGCACGCGTTTGGGAAGGCCCACGGCGCGGCGGATCCGGACAGGCACCTCGGTCCGGAGCCAGAAGCTGCACCGATTGAGGAGCAGAATCTCGGATGGAGGAACAGCTATCGAACCGGGAAGGGTCCGGACACGATTACGAGCGGGCTCGAGGGCGCGTGGACACCGACTCCCACGCGGTGGGACAGCAAGTACCTCGAGATCCTCTTCAAGTACGACTGGAACCTTGAGAGAAGTCCGGGGGGTGCCTACCAGTGGGTTGCGGTCGATCCGGACCCCGAGGACTTGGTTCCGGATGCTCACGAACCGGGAAAAAAGCACAGGCCGATAATGTTCACAACGGACCTCGCCCTGAGGATGGATCCGGCATATTCCAAGATAGCAAGGAGGTTTCTCGAGGACCCCGGGGCCTTTGCGGAGGCATTCGCAAGGGCGTGGTTCAAGTTGACACACAGGGACATGGGTCCGAAGTCCCGGTATCTGGGGCCCGAGGTGCCTGAAGAGGACTTCATCTGGCAGGACCCTCTTCCGACCCGGGACTACGAGCTCGTCAGCAGGGAGGACGTTGAGGAGCTGAAGAGGAGAATTCTGGACTCCGGCCTCACCATAAGAGAGCTCGTTTACACGGCATGGTCCTCGGCATCTACCTTCAGAGCTTCTGACAGAAGAGGTGGTGCGAACGGAGCCCGAATTCGCTTAGCGCCGCAGAAGGACTGGGAAGTTAACGAGCCCGAGCAGCTTGCGAGAGTTCTTAAAGTGCTTGAGGAGATTCAGGCAGAGTTTAACGAATCTGCAGCTGGAAAAAGGCACATTTCGCTTGCCGACCTGATAGTTCTCGGCGGGAACGCGGCTATTGAGAAGGCGTCCAGAAGTGCAGGCTACGGAGTGGAGGTGGAGTTCCATCCCGGCAGGGTTGATGCAAGTCAGGAGCAAACGGACGTTGAGTTCTTCAGCTACATCGAGCCCGTGGCTGACGGTTTCAGGAACTACGTCAGGCGTGGCTGCGAGAACCTCCCGACGGAAAGGCTGCTCGTGGACAGGGCGAACCTCCTAACTCTGACTCCGCCAGAACTCGCCGTTCTCATCGCGGGGCTCAGGGTTCTCGGGGCGAATTACAGTGGCACGAAGCACGGAGTTTTCACGGATCGGGAGGGTGCGTTAACCAACGACTTCTTCGTCAACCTGCTGGACATGAGCGTCGAGTGGAAGAGGACGGACAGTCCTCAGATTTACGAGGGACGCGATCGTTCAACTGGAGAGCTCAGGTGGACTGCAACGAGGGTGGACCTGATCTTCGGCCATAACTCGCAGCTCAGAGCAATCTCGGAGTTTTACGCTCAGGATGGCTCAGAGGAAAGGTTCGTGCGGGATTTCGTGAAAGCGTGGAACAGGGTTATGAACCTCGACCGGTTCGATCTGTTCTGGTGGTAACGGCGAGTCACTCGATTTTACTTTTCTTTTTCAATCTGAGCAGCAGTACACCCTCTTCGTGCCAAAATGCGGGCAGATGTGGATGTTGACGTGCTTTATTTCTGGGATCTTTTCTTTGAGGGTGTTCGAAAGTCTCTCCGAAAGCCTGTCAGCGTCGTCGATCCTCATGTTCCCATCGACGGTTATGTGCATGTCCAGGTGAATCTTGTCCTCTCCGATGTAGATCGCCACCATGTCGTGCACGCCCTTTATATCCTCGAAGGCCAGCGCAACCCTCTCTACCCTGTGGTAAAACTCGTCCGACGGGGAGAATCCCAGCAAGAACTTCGCGTTCTGCCTGAAGAGCCTGACGGAGTTGTAGAATATCAGCATGGCTATGGCAACTGCAACGAGACCGTCGAAGAACGCGTATCCGTAGCTGATCATGACTATTCCCGCTATCGCCGCTACAGTGGAGAGGGAGTCGTTGAGACTTTCCACGAACATCGTTCTGCTTATAACTCCCGACCTCCTCATTGAGACAAGGGTCGCGATTACGAGGACCGCCAGCACGAAAGCCTCTATCACTATGGCAAGCGCTGGATCTCCGAACTCGGACCTCTGGCTGAGGATGCTCGCAACCCCTTCCTTAAACAGCTCGAATGAAACGATGGTTATGAAAGAGATCGACGCAACAAGAGACGCAACGTTTCTCGCAAGGTCGTGGCCGAGAGGGTGAGACTGATCGGGGGGCTTCTCAGATATTCTCGCGGAATACATGAGCAGGATTATCGTAGCGATGTCGGTTATGCTGTGCATTGCATCTGCCAGCAGTATGAGATACCCCGTGAGCAGGTAGCCTGCAAGCTTGAGGGCGAATGCGAGAAGGTAAAGTGCGAGGACGGTCAGCATGACAGCCAGAATTTGCTCTTCTGTTTATAATCCTTTTATAAATTTGGGTGACCTAAGTGCTGGAAATCTCTGACCTGCCTTCTGACTCTCAACTCCGTGAGGCTGAGAAGGGTTGACGGGCTCAGACTCATGGAGCTTTTGACGGGGATTTGAAGCTAAAACACCATTTTTCATTCTGGTAGTCTGAGAAGATACAGTCCATCACTCGATCCGAGCAGGAAGCTTCTGCTGCTCAATGGCAGTATCGAGAAGGCTTTGGCGTTTAACGGGAATTCTATCTTCTCCTGCATCCTGCCGTTCACGTATTCAAGCCCGGTGAAAAAGTTCCCGGTTTCGTTGTGAATTACAGCAAAAACTTCATCTTGTCCATCGCCATCACTGTCGTCCACCTCTACGGGAGTAAGATAATACCCCTCTTTCGCCTCGTAGAGCTTCGCAACGCTTGCATCACTGAGATCCAGCAGATATATGCTCTTTGGACCGTACAGAAGTATGGCTTCTTCTCCTTCAAACTTCGCCAGAATTATCCCCCAGATGTTCTCGTTCAGCAGCTCAAACCTTCCGTCTTCGACAAAGCTGCCGGATCTGTTCAGAAACACAGAAATGATGCTTTTCGTGTGATTTTCAAAAACCACGCCTGCAACAATGAAATCCTCCGCCCCATCTCCATCCAGGTCGTGGACGAGGCTGCCGAGAACCCTGTCACCCATGCTTCTCTCAAAAATCTTCTTTGTACCCTTAATCAGCACAACCTTTCCCGTTCCGGTTTTCACATCAAAGCCCGTTAGAATGAGAGTGCCATCACTCATTCTGGCCACCTTAAGAACAAACTCTTCCAGCTCGGCGACTTCTCTGATTCTGCCATCAGGAGTTATTTCAATCAGCTCAGAGTGTTCGTGAACATTCGGGCTACCGGTTACAGCCACATATATGTGTCCATTCGATACGCAGGGGTATGAGAAAATCCGGTAACCTTCAAGCGTGTAATTCCAGAGAACATTCATGCTCGAATCTCCGGGAGTGAGCTCGAAAGTGCTGAGCCTGCCCTCTCCCCAGTTGACCGATATGCTGTCATCATCTTCCACCAGAAAGGACTTCATTGAAACCATCAGGTAAGCAGTCGCATTCACCTTTTCAAGGCCCACAACAGGCCACTCCGATTTCATTAGCTGGATCAGCTCAGGAGGGGCCGGTGGACGATTGATCATGTAAAGAGAAAGAGTCACGATTGAAAGCACAGCAAGAAGTAATGCAGTGGGAGATAACGCTACCTTCTTCCCCACCACCGCTATCACCCTTCATAGCAGGACGCACGCCATTCTACGTCAATGTAGCAGCCATAAATGGTGGAACATGAGGCTGAGACTGTCCCATAGACCATAGAACAACTACCCCCACTGCCCCAATAATTACAGGAGTCATAACCGTACCAGTCCAATACTGAGAGGGAGTTACATCTTGCAGTTTTGTTGCTGCCACTATCTTAGCCCCAACTACTCCCAACAACAACAGAGCAAAAGCAACAGGTCTTCCACCATACATTTCTCTTCACCTCCATTTTTTGTTTCTAATTATTTTAGGCCCCTTACAAAATCACATCTCAGCCAGCCTCTGCAACACCCTCTTTTCCCTGAATCCCAGAGCAACAACCACGCCAACCAGAAGGACATTCAGAGCCACAAACTTATACACGGATCTCATCGT
>NZ_JBPLZQ010000027.1:0-24258 GCF_054018175.1 Geoglobus sp. | reverse complement strand
AGGGCGCCGTAGAACAGGTTCGAAATGAGGTGTTCGGTAACGGCCATCAGATCACCTCAAAAAATTGAAGAGGGGTTTACTTGACCGCCAGCTTGCCCTGAGCCTTCTCCTCCCACGTCGGAATCGGATAGTACGGCTCAGCGTTAGCAGCCTCAGGCGGCCAGATTATCTTCTTGGTACCTCCCTGCCACTGGATTATGACCATCTCGTGTCCAACCTGCTTTCCTGTCTCCGGATCGATCTTCCAGAGTCCGTAGAGGCACATGAACTCAACGTCGTTCATCGCCTCCCTGACCCTGTCTGGGTCGATGCTCTGAGCCTTCTCTATCGCGTACGCGTACGACAGTACAGCAGCCGCTGCCTCGGCAGCATGGTAGCTTGGAGGCTCGTCGCTGCCCGAAACTTCCCTGAACATCTTCAGGAACTCGTCCTGCGTGGGACCGAAGTAGTCCACTCCGAGCTTTTTCGCAGCTTCAGGACCGTACGTAACTCCAACCTCCCACTGTGCCGGGGCTGAGATACCCTCTGCCCTAATACCGAGGGCGTCGTAGAACTTCGGAAGTGCAGGAGCAACGAGAATCGAGATCGCCTTGACGTTGATCTTCAGGTCTGCGAGCTGGCTGACGAGGAGCTGACCGTCGGCAAAGTGGCCTCCACCGATGATTATGTCAGGGTTCGATGCCTTCAGCTCGTTGAGTATCGGCGACAGATCCTGAACACCCTTCGGATAGGTCTTGTCGAACACCACCTCGAATCCCAGCTCCTCAGCGTGCTTCTTGGCTGCGCTGAAAACGGACCTCGAGAACTCCGTGTCCTCGTACACCATCGCCACCCTCTTCGCTTCAGGATCGATTGCCTTGATCATGTCGAGGAACCCGGTCTGGTACTTGCTCGCAGGACTGAGGGTCTGGACGACGTAGTGGTAACCCTGCTCGAATATGTAGTCGCTCGCACCGCCGTGGCTGTTCATGAGCACGCCGTACTTCTCGGCTATGGGCGCGGCAGCGAGCGTGAGGCCGGAACTGTACGGCGCGAGGACGAACTTCACGCCATCCTGTACGGCAAGCCTCTCAATTATGCTCTGAACGACCTCCTTGTTGGACTGGTCGTCGTAGTACTTGATCTCGACCCTGTAGACCTTGTCTCCAACCTTCAGTCCACCGTGCACCTCGTTTATCCACTTAGCAGCAACCTGCATCCCCCACAGAGACATCTGTCCCTCCTTTGAGAACTTCCCTGTCAGGCTAATAGGCGCACCGAAGTAGAGGGTTTCCACCTTCGCCTCCTCTTTCTGCTCCGGCGCAGTTTTCTCTGGCGTGGGGGTTGGAGAAGCGGCTGGCTTCTCCTGCTGCTGCGCACATCCCGCAAACAGCAGGGCCACAGCGGCGAGGCCCAGCACCAAAAACACCCAGCCTTTCCTCATGCAGAACACCCCAGAGTTTCATAATAATTAATACTTAAAAATTTTCTCATGTTTTCAGCTCCCTCCGGAAGGCCTGAATGCCGGTGATAGCCCTACCGAGTATCAGCGTGTGTATGTCGTCCGTTCCCTCGTAGGTGTAAACCGACTCAATGTTGGCCATGTGCCTTATTGGTGAGTAATCCAGGCTTATTCCGTTCGCTCCAAGCAGCTCCCTCGCCATCCTGGCTATCTCTCTAGCGACCTTTACGTTGTTCTTCTTGGCGAGAGAAATCTGCTCGGGCGTAGCCTTACCCTCGTCCATCAGCCTTCCGAGCCTCCAGGACACGAGCTGAGCCTTGGTTATCTCGATCAGCATGTAAACGAGCTTCTCCTGAACGAGCTGATAGGACGCGAGAGGCGCGCCGAACTGCTCCCTCTCCTTCACGTAGTTCAGGGCCGTCTCGTAGCAGTCCATCGCTATGCCTATCGCACCCCAGGAGATGCCATACCTCGCCTGATCCAGGCAGCTGAGCGGTGCTCTCAGTCCGAGAGCCTCCGGCAGCCTCTGCTCTTCAGGAACCCTGCAGTTGACGAAGCCGAGCTCCCCAACCCCTCCTGCTCTCATCGAACCCTTCTTCGTAAGCGCCTGCTGGGTGAACCCCTTCGTGCCCTTCTCGACGATGAATCCCTTAACCCTGCCATCGTCAACATCCCTTGCCCAGACGACGGCTATGTCGGCTATGTCTCCCTCGGTTATCCAGGTCTTCGTGCCGTTGAGAACCCACTCGTCGCCATCCTTCCTGCACGTCATCTCCATGCTCCCCGGATCGCTGCCGTGGTTTGGTTCTGTCAGACCAAAGCAGCCTATGATCTCTCCCTTGGCGAGCTTGGGCAGGTACTTCTTTTTCTGCTCCTCGCTGCCGTACCTCCAGATTGGGTACATAACCAGGCCTGAGGTCACGGCGACGAAGCTCCTCAGAGCGCTGTCCACCCTCTCGACCTCCTGACAGATGAGGCCGAAGGTCGTGTAATTCATTCCGGGACAGCCGTACTCCTCGGGGATGAAGGCACCGAGCATCCCCATCTCGCCGAACTTTTTCCCGAGTTCCCTGAAGTTCAGCGGCTTTTCCTCGTGCCAGGCATCGACGATAAGAGGCTCCACCTCCTTCTCCAGGAACTCCCTGACAGAATTTCTCACAAGCC
The DNA here is from genome assembly GCF_054018175.1 of Geoglobus sp. Lineage (NCBI taxonomy): Archaea > Methanobacteriati > Methanobacteriota > Archaeoglobi > Archaeoglobales > Archaeoglobaceae > Geoglobus > Geoglobus sp. The sequence continues at coordinate 21,653 of NZ_JBPLZQ010000027.1, read as the reverse complement.
TCTCCTCGTCGGTGAGAAGCTCGTCAATACTGTAAAAGTCCACTCCCCTGAACACATTTATCACCTTTGATGATGAAATTTGAAATCATTTATTAATTTTTCGGAAATGTGTTTCCAGCTCAGAAGAAGTCGTGCGCAGAAAGATCAACAATTGCCAAACACCGGTTCGCCGGGAAACAAAGCACGGCAAGGAATAACCATAACATTATTAAATCACCGCATGGTGCTATTACCTGACATACAAAAGGAGGTGAACGGATATTCTAATCGAGGTTAGATTTCACGGTAGAGGTGGGCAGGGAGCTGTGACCGCAGCGGATCTTCTCGCCGTTGCCGGCTTCAAGGATGGATATTACACGCTCTCGTTCCCCATGTTCGGGGCTGAGAAGAGAGGCACACCCGTTGTCTCGTTCCTGAGAGTGTCGGACGAGCCCATAGTCATCAGAGACGAGGTCAAGAACCCGGATTACGTTGTGGTGATGGACCCCTCACTCATAGACGTTGTTGACGTGCTCGCCGGATTAAAGGATGAGGGGATGCTCATAGTCAACTACCCGAAGGGGTCTGAGGAGCTGAAGAGCAAGCTCAGCACGGATGCGAAGGTATACACGATAAACGCCACGAAAATGGCCACCGAGATTCTCGGAAGGCCCATCACGAACACCGCGATGGTGGGCGCTCTCGTCGGAGCTACCGAGATGATAAAAATAGAGAGCGTAGAGGAGGCAATCATGGAGTTTTTCGAGAATAAGGAGATTGCCGAAAAGAACGTGCAGCTTGTTAGGAAGGCGTACGAGCACATGAAGGAGGTATGCAGATGAGCAAGCTCAGACTTTATATCGGCGCGAGCAACCCGGCGAAGACGTCGCAGATGAAAACCGGGGACTGGGGTACAGAGTGGGCTGTGGTTGACGAGGACAAGTGCATAGCCTGCGGCCAGTGCGTCACCTTCTGCCCCGAGCCAGCGGTCGAGCTCGTCGAGAAGGGTGAGAAGAAGGTGGCGGTCGTAAATCAGGATTACTGCAAGGGGTGCTGGGTCTGCTACACCGTGTGCCCGGTTGAGGCGATAAGGATGGAGACGAAGGATCTTTACAGGCTCGAGGTGTGTTAGATGAGGAAGGTTGTTAGGGGATTCTACGCGATTGCCGAGGCCGTCAGGCTCTCAAGGCCAAATGTCATTGCGGCATACCCCATAACCCCCCAGACCGAGATAGTGGAGAACCTGGCCGAGATGTACGCGAACGGGGAGCTCGGAGACACCGAATACGTGACCGCAGAATCGGAGTTTGGAGCCGCGTCAATGGTCCTCGGGGCATCTGCGGCGGGTGCAAGGGCGTTCACTGCGACGAGCTCGCAGGGCCTGCTGCTCATGACCGAGGTCCTCTACAACGCTGCCGGAATGAGGCTGCCGATAGTTCTGGTGGTCGCGAACAGGTCGGTTTCCGCCCCGCTGAGCATATGGAACGACATTCAGGACAGCATCTCGATAAGGGATGCGGGAATAATCCAGCTTTACGTGGAGAGCAACCAGGAGGCGCACGACATGATACCCCTCGCATTCAAGGTAGCAGAAAACAAAGACGTTCTCCTGCCGTTCATGGTCTGCGTTGACGGGTTCAAGCTCACTCACGCTTACGAGCCGATAGACCTGCTCGACCAGGAGACCGTGGACAGGTTCCTGCCACCGTACGAGCCGGTGGTGAAGCTGGACGTCGAGAAGCCCGTTGCCATGGGATGCTACGCTCCACCGCCCTACTACATGGAGTTCAGAGCGGCCATGGAGTTCGCGATGGAGAGGGCGAGAGAGGTTATGCTGAAGGAGTTCAAAACGTGGTACGAGCTAACGGGCAGAGACTGGGGAGGGCATGTTGTAGCTGAACACTGCGAAGACGCCGAAGTCGTTTTCGTTGCAATGGGCTCGATAGTCGCGCTGATCAGAGAGGTAGTGAGGCAGATGAGGAGCGAGGGTAAGAAGGTCGGCATGCTCAAGATCAGGACCTACAGGCCGTTCCCGCACGAGGAGGTCAGAGAGGCTCTGAAAGACGTGCAGAAGGTCATAGTGATAGACAGGGCCCTCTCGATCGGGGCCGAGCCACCCGTGGCAGCAGACGTCAAGTCTGCACTCTTCGGCCTCTCGCCAGAGTTCCACTCGGTCATAATGGGCCTCGGAGGAAGGGACATACCGAGGGAGCAGATAGAGAAGCTGATAACGGATGTGCTGGAAGGAAGGGCAAAGCCCGGAAAGAGGTTTGAAGGGCTTTACGAGTTCGAAGAGGTGATACCATGACTCTGTTCGGCCCGGGTCACGGCGCATGTCCGGGGTGCGGATTCCCAATCGCGGTCAGAGGAGCTCTCGAAGCCCTCGACGGGAAAGTGATAGCCGTCAACTCAACCGGGTGTCTGGAGATAGTCAGCTCCATGTACGGGAGAAACACGTGGGGTGTGCCATACATACACTCCCTCTTCGAGAACGCTGGAGCTGTTGCGGCGGGCATAGAGACCGCGCTCAGGGCACTCAAGAGAGATAAAGAGGCCCACGTGGTGGTGTTCGCGGGAGACGGAGCGACGTTCGACATAGGCATCGGCACGCTCTCCGGAATGCTGGACAGAAACCACAACGTCATATACATCTGCTACGACAACGAGGCGTATCAGAACACCGGAAACCAGCAGAGCATGGCAACCCCGACCGGGGCTGCGACAACCACGACTCCGGCAGGGAAGGTGATACCCGGAAAGACCGGCAGGAAGAAGGACATGATAAGCATAGCCGTCGCCCACGGTGCTCCGTATGTGGCGTCTGCCAGCATAGCCTTCCCGAAGGACTTCCAGAGGAAGGTCAAGAGGGCCGCTGAATTTGAGGGGACAAAGTACATCCAGGTTCACGCCCCGTGCGTCACGGGCTGGGGGATAGACGGAAAGCTCACAGTCGAGGTCGCAAAGCTTGCTGTCGAGACCGGGCTTTACCCGCTGGTCGAGTACGAGTACGGAAAGCTCGTGAGGGTCAGGAAGATAAAAGACAGGAAGCCCGTGGAAGAGTACCTCAAGCTCCAGAGGAGGTTCAGGCACCTGTTCAGGCACCCGAAGGGAAGGGAGATAATCGAGGAGCTGCAGAGGGTAGCGGACGAGAACGCCAAGAAATACGGGCTCGACGCCTGACCATTCTCTTTTTTGATTATGAACGCGAAAACCGCCCTCGAAATTTCGAGGAGAGTTGCTGAGGAGGTCGAGAGCGCCGTAAGGCATCTCGCCGGAAAGAGTGAGGCTGGAGTAACCGTGGGGATGGGAAAGGACGGCACCCCCACCAAGAAGATCGACCAGGTTGCAGAAAACGCGGCCCTGAAAGTTCTCGGAGAATACGACCTCACCGTCGTCAGTGAAGAGGCGGGGGTCACGGGGGAAGGTGAGGTTTACGTCGCCTTAGACCCTGTCGATGGCACGTTCAACGCCGAGAAGGGTATCCCGGTATACTCCGTAACCCTCTGCTTCTCGAGATCGAGAAGGTTGCGCGACACGTTCTTCGGGTACGTGAGAAACCTCGCCACCGGTGAGGAGTACTACTCGGACGGACGGAGATCATACAGAAACGGAGAGGAGATACGGGCGAGCGATGCTGATAGCGTGGAGTGCAACGCAATCGTGTACTATCCAGAGAGGAGGTTTCCATTCAGGAGGGTGAGAATCTTCGGAGCCTCGAGCCTCGAAATCTGCTACGTTGCAGACAGAAGGTTTGACTGCTTCATAGACCTGAGGAGAGGTGCTGGAGGAAGGGGATTCCTGAGGGTTTACGACATCGCCGCGTCACTCTTCATAGCCAGAAACGCTGGAGCAAAGATATCGAGCCTCGACGGGGACAGCGTGTGGGAGAAGGAGATCAGCATGGACGAGAGGTTCAGAATAGTCGTCTCCGGAAAGAAGGTCCACGACGCGCTCTTAGAGATGCTGGTATGAGGGTCGGAATAGTCTACAAGTACGACTCCCTGAGCATCGCAAGGGAGGTCGCGGAGTTTCTCGAGAAGAACGGAATCAGGGCGGAGCTGCACCATATCCCCACGTGCAGCCTCGAGGACTGCGGAACCGTTGTCACCGTTGGAGGGGACGGCACGATCCTGAGGACGCTGCAGGAGCTGATAGATCCCCCGCCAATTTTCGGGATCAACACCGGAAGAATCGGGATTCTGACTCACGCCGATCCGGGCAGCTACAGAGGTCCGCTGTTGAGGGCGGTGATAGGAGAGCTGGACGTCGAGGAATTCCTGAGAATCGAAGCGGAGTACAGGGATGTCAAGCTGCTGGCCCTGAACGAGGTGGCGATACTGTCATCAACTCAGGCGAGGCTCATAGAGTTCGAGATCGAGGCGGACGGAAAAATCATAGACTCCATGAGGGCAGACGGGGCGATATTCTCCACTCCGGTCGGATCCACCGCTTACTCCCTGTCGGCAGGTGGCCCCATAATAGACCCCTATTCAAGCGCAATCTGCTTCACGCCCGTGTCCCCGTTCAGAGTTGGCTGGAGGCCGTGGGTCTTTTCCGGGGACAGGGAGATCACCTTCAGGCTGAAGCCCCTCAGAGACGCTGTGGCGATCGCAGACGGAAACAGGGCAGTTGAGGTGGACGCCGGAGGGGAGGTCGTGATACGGAAATCAGACCACCCTGCGAGGTTCTTCAAGCTCGAATCGAGACTCAGCAAGATAGCCGAAAAGATGAGGGGTCTGAGGTGACGGAGATATTCGGGGTAATTGGGTACCCGGTGAAACACTCCCTTTCCCCGGCGATGCACAACTCGGCTTTCAGACACCTCGGATACGACGGAGTGTACCTGCCGTTTGAAGTGAAGGGCGATGACCTCGAGGTCGCGCTGACGGGTGCTAAGGCCCTCGGCGTGAGGGGGCTCAACGTGACCATTCCGCACAAGGAGAGAGCTGCCGAGCTCTTCGAGCAGGATAAAGCCGTTGAGGAGATAGGGGCGTGCAACACGATCGACCTGAGAAAGGGCAGGTGCTACAACACAGACGTTTTCGGAATAACGAAGGCCCTTGAAGCTGCCGGAATTGAGACCGGTGGTCTGAGAGTTCTCGTGGTGGGTGCGGGAGGTGCCGGAAAGGCGTGCATATACGCCCTCAGAGACGGTAACGACGTGTTCGTTACGAACAGAACTACCGATAGAGGGATCGAGGTCGCCAGGAGGTTCGGGGTTGAATTCCTGAGCAGCGATGAACTTGAGGGAAGGAAATTCGATCTCGTGGTCAACGCCACGCCCCTCGGAATGAGGGGCTTTCCAGCAGAGCTTCCGGTTCCAGAAGTGGTTCTCACCTCTAAGCCCGCGGTATTCGACATGGTTTACAACCCCCCGGAAACGCCGCTTATAAGGAAGGCAAGAGAGTACGGCTGCAGAGTTGCAAGTGGGGTGGACATGCTCGTGTACCAGGGTGCCAGGGCGTTCGAGATATTCACGGGCCTCGAGGCTCCGGTGGAGGTCATGAAAAAGGCTGTGCTTTCAGAACTCAAAAAGCTCGCTTAGCTTCCTCTGCCTCGACGTTCTGATGTCGAAGTACTCCACAGCGGCCCTCCTCACCCTTTCCACGTGCTCGGCTGGACAGTAAACCCCGAGTCTCCAGTTCGCCTGCTGTGCCTTTTTGAGGGCCGAGACCAAGGGAGTGGTCTTTTCGATCGATACCAGCTCTCCATCAACCATAATCGGAACGCTGTATTCCGAGCTCTCGATCGGTGGAATGTCAACGATCACGAGGTCGCCATCAACTCCTGCACTTTCCGCTATCTCAACCTCCGCTTTCCTCTCGTCAACACGCTCCACATTCACGCCCACGTCATTCTCTGACACGAAAACCGCTCTTTTCAGCAGGTTCCTCCTGTCGAGCCGCTCAACAAACTCCCTTGGAAGGCCGTTAAGCCGTCTCATCAGGCAGATCACGTCGTGGTCGTCCATCCTGACGAGCTGCCGGGGATCAACCGCACCCTCGTCCACCATCCACTCCAGGACCTTTTCGAGCATCTTCCTCGCTATTCTGCAGACGTGGTGGTGGTAAACGGCAGAATACATCAGGTACCTGGATATCAGGAAGCTCTCAACCGCCCTCACGCCACCTGCCTCAACGAAGACCTGCCTGCCGTCAAACTGCATCTTCCCAACGAGTCTGTCGAAGTCAACTATGCCATATGCGACACCCGTGTAGTGGGCGTCCCTCAGCAGGTAGTCTATGCGGTCGACGTCGATGACGCTGCTCACAGGTGGCTCGGATACGCGCTCAGCGACCCTCTTCCAGTTCATCCCGTGATCTTCCAGCACGTCCCGTATCTGCGAACCCCTCACAATTTCCCTGACGTCCTCGTGCTCCCTCCTGACGTACTTTCTGAGGATGACCTCTCCGGAGTGGCTGAACGGAGTGTGCCCTATGTCGTGCAGGAGTGCCGCGGCAAGGATTTCCGGGTCGTCGGTGAGCCTCGACGCAACGTACATCGCGCCTATGCTGTGCTCGAACCTCGTGTGGTGTGCCCCCGGATAGACCAGGTCCGCAAAGCCGAGCTGCTTTATCCTCCTCAGCCTCTGAAACTCGGGAGTGTCAATGATACCCACCATCCAGTCCTCGAGCTTTACTGTCCCGTGGACCGAGTCGTGGATGAGCTTCACAGACTGGCTTCGCCGAGCTGGTAAATGAACATTTCTGATTCCCATCACTTCAGCGCTGTGCAATCACGGTCATCAAACCCTCCCGATCGGAGACTTTTTAAACCCAGCATGTATCCGTGGTTCTGAGGGGCCGTAGGGTAGCCTGGTTATCCTTCCGGCTTTGGGAGCCGGTGACCCGAGTTCAAATCTCGGCGGCCCCACTACTGCGGCTAAACTATTCCCTCCTTCCTCAGATTTTCGAGATCCTCCCTTCCGAGCCCGAGCATTTTGTGGTACACGTGCAGGTTGTCCTCGCCAACGTCCTTGCACAGCCATTTAAGCTTCGGTGGGGTTTCGCTGAACCTCCATGGCGTGTTCACAACCACAAGCTCCCCGTACCTCCTGTCCCTGTACCTCCTGAAGATGCCTTTGTCCCACCAGTACTTTTCCTTCAAAACTTCGGCAGGGGTCAGCACCTTGGCGTATATCGCCGTCCCCCTCTCACCCTTCTCCTTCCACTCCATCATCTTCTTAGCGAGCTCTTCAAACGTGAAGTTCCTGATCGCTTTCTGAATGTCCCGGTACGCCTGCTTCTGCTTTTCCAGCGGAATTCTGTCGAAAACCGTGGGGTACTTTTCCATGAGGTCCGGAGCCTCGATCTGGGTAACCAGCGCCCTGAAGTTATCGTCCGTGTAGCCAGACGCGAAGACGTACCCGTCCTTCACCTCGTAATACGCGTAGCTGAAAACTCCCGCATCCAGGGGCAAAACGCCAACATCGAGCGGTTCCCTGTAGAAGTGTACCCACTGCAGCTCGGGCGTCATCTTCATCATCACCTCTGTTGACGTGAGGTCAATCATCTGCCCCTCCCCGGTCCTCTCCCTGTGCAGGAGCGCGAGGAGGATCCCTGAAACTGCATACACTGCCGTAAAGTAGCTCGCCATCCAGAATCCGGGAGCCGTGGGCAGGTTGTAAGGCTCGCCTGCATCCTCGAGCTCCTTGCATGAAAACATGTACCCGGAGTTCGCCAGTCCGAGCAGGTTCGAGTCGGGCACCTTCGCGAACTCTCTTGCTCTGGGGCCGAAGTGGCCGTAGGCTGAGAAGGCAAGGTATATCAGGTCTGGCTTGATTTCCCTGAGCTGTCTGTAGCCAATGCCGAGTCCATCCAGGTATCCGGGAGGGAAAGACTCGATAACGACGTCCACTTTCGTCACGAGCCTCCTGAACAGCTCCCTGCCCTCTTCTTTTTCCAGGTTCAGTGTGATGAATTCCTTGTTTCTGCCCTCGATCAGAAAGTTGAGTCCGGTGTTTCTGAAGTAATATTCGCCAAAAGGAGTTATCTCCCTGAGCGGATCCCCGTCGGGAGGTTCCACCTTGATAACTGTTGCACCGAATTCTGCGAGGATTGACGAGGCTATGTGTGCGGAGGGCTGGGCATAGCTGATGTCGAGAACCACCACTCCCTTGAGCACATCGTCCTTGAACCTCCCGCTTTCGGGGTCAGTAATCTTCCTAGCATACTCAACCCAGTCTTCCATTGCCCTCACCTCACCACGTGAACACGGGGTCCTTTTCGGGGTCAAAATCGGCTGGAGGCTTCCTGCCTATGAAGTCGGCCCAGTAGGAGATCACCCCTTCACTGATGAGCTCTTCAATCTCCTCATCACTGAGGCCCAGCAACCTCTTGAAGACGTAGCGGTTGTGGTAGCCGACAGGATAAACTGACCACTTAATTCTCGCCGGGGTTCTGCTCATCTTTATGGGATTGCCTGCAGCTACCATGTCTCCGAACAGTGGATCGTCGTAGAACCACACGCTCTTCCGCGCTCTCAGATGCTCGTCGTGGTACACCTCAAAGCTCCTTCTGACGGGAGATGCGGAGAAGCCGTGAGTCTTGGATGCCTCAACTATCTCGTCGAGCGTTTTTCCTGAAACCCATTCGGCAACGATCCTGTCGAGTTCATCGGCATTCTCCTTCTTCAGCCTTGCAGAGGTTGTGGAGAACCTCTCGTCACTGAGAAGGTGCTCTGCACCCATCGCCCTGCACAGCGCCTCAAATTCCCTCTGGGAGAGAACGGATATGATCACGAGCTTTCCGTCCTTGGTCTTGTACATGTTTGCAGGTGAGAGGTTAGGGTCTCTGTTGCCGATTCTCGGCCTGTCCTCACCCTTCAGGGCCACGTACGTGTAGATGGCGTCCATTATCCTCGGGAGAGTCTCCACCTGACTTATGTCTATGTACTGCCCCTTTCCGGTCTTTTCCCGATAGTACAGGGCTGCGAGAACGCACATGAAGCCAACGGTGGCGTTGATGAAATCTCCGGGATAGTGCGGGAGTCGAAGTGGAACCCTCCCCTCGTAGCCTGAAACTGCAGACGCTCCACTCATCGCCTGACCGCTTGCATCGAAGCTGGGCCAGTCCCACCTCTCTCCCCACTGGCCGTATCCGCTGAGAGAGATGTAGATGATGTCCGGCTTAACCTCCCTGATGTGCCTGTAGCTGAGACCGAGCCTGTCCATCACACCGGGCCTGAAGTTCTCCACGATCACGTCGCACTTTTCAGCAAGTTTGATCAGCAGGTCTCTCCCCTTGGGATTCTTCAGGTCAATGGATACGTGGTACTTGTTCCTGTTAACCCACATCGCCCCGAGCGAGTTGTCCTTCCAGAACCTGGCCCAGAAGCTCACACTCCTGATGAGGTCCCCCATTTTGGGAGGTTCAACCTTTATAACCTCCGCCCCAAACTCGGCGAGGAGAGACGTTGTTTCCGGGCCGTGGATGACCATCGTCAGGTCGAGGACCCTCACACCATCCAGAGCCTCGGGCTTATCGTATACGCTCTCCGGATCAAACAGCCTGTTCGTCCATTCAAAATACTCGCTCACAGGACCACCTCCATGAAGCATTTATGGGTAAAAAATATTTAGGGTTTGTCTTTTTGTCACTCAGGCCTCCATGGCAGCCCTTATGTCCGGATCAAGGTCCTCTCCGGAAGCTCCCTTAGTTACGAGCGAGACCGCGATCATCACCAGCAGTGCCACGATTATGCTGACCGCATAGCTCGGCATCGCGTACGGGAGCTTCATCCCCAGGACCTTCTCGTAGAACAGGAACCCCACGTTCAGGACCAGGGCCGTGACGAGGCTCGCTATAGCCCCTTCCCTCGTTGCTCTCTTCCAGTTCAGTCCAACAGCCAGGAGAGGCAGTGTTGCCGAGGCAAAGTACCCCCACCCGAGCGCACCAAGGATTGCCACCAAGTACTTTCCGTAGTAGCCGAAGAGGACGGCAAAGACTGTCAGCAGGATGGTGACCACCCTTCCCCACCACACCTGCTTCGAGTGCTCGAGCTCCTTCCCGAGGGCCATCGGGATGTCGCGCACTATCGCTGCCGTTCCTATGGATATGAACCCGCTCGCGGTCGACATTATCGCCGCAAGCAGTCCCGCGTACACCACTGCGCTCATCCAGGGTGGAAGCTGTCCGAGGAATGCTATCGCCGCCTGGTCGGGCTTCTGAAGTGCGGGAATTTTCCCTCCAATGACGAGCCAGAGAGCGGCGTAGCCGACGAAGATCCACAGCAGGCTCGACAGCATGTAGCTCCCGCCGCTTATCAGTGCTCCCCACTTCAGGTCCTTGTAGCTCCTCAGGGCGTAGAACTTCGTGGCCAGGTGGGGCTGTCCGAGACCACCCAGGGCGAACACGAAGAACCACATGAGCACGAGCACCCACGTGCCCCTTCCGAGCGGGTCTATGAGCACCGGGTCCTTCTGACCGATTACGGTGAAGAGCCCCTCGGTCCCACCGGTCATCATCAGTGCAAACGCGAGAACCCCCACCGCGGCGACTATCATGATGAGACCCTGGAAGAAGTCCGTCAGAATGCTGGCCGCCATCCCTGCAACAGCGGTGTAGACCATCGTTATGCCAAAGATTATGATTATCGCGGTTTCGAGGTCGACTCCGAGCAGCCCAGAAACCACATAGCCCCCGGCCATGACCTGAGTTCCGAGGTACGCAACCACTCCGAGGACGAGACTCGCCGCCAGCAACCCCCTCACCGCCTCGCTCTTGAACCTCGCCGCGGCTATGTCGGGAAGTGTCGCTATGGGCCTCGTCTCAGCTATTAGCCTGACCCTCTTACCTATTATGAACCACCCCAGCCCGAAGCCGAGTGGTGCGGCGAGGGTGATCCACAGGGACGTGGCTCCGAGGGCGTACACCAGTCCGGGACCCCCAACAAAGCCAAAACCACTCATTATGGATGCGAAAGCCGCTACCGACGTGACGATGGCTCCAAACAGCTTGTGGGCTCCAAAGTAGTGCTCTGCCGTGCTGACCCTCTTGACAGCGTAGACACCTATCGCGAAGGTCAGAACGAAGTATGCAATGACGACTGTTACCGTCAGCGGATCACTCACCGCCATCACCCTCCTTCGCACTCTCCACCTTCCTCTTGAACTCGTTCCATGTGCTCTCGCTTAGGATCCACCTGTCGAAGAGGAACGCGTAGCTGAGTGTTCCCGGAATGAACAGAAGGAGCCACATCAGCGGAAACAGGACGAAAAATCCGGGGTGCATTCCCGCGATCGTGAAGTCCGGATACTGTCCCCTGAACTGCGCCCAGTACTTGAAAATCAGAGTTATGCAGACGCTCCAGAACGCAAACAGCACCACGCCAAGCCACAGTGCAGGTCCGAACTCATTCTCCTTCATCGCCCCGATTACGAGCCAGAGGGTGAGACTCAGTCCAACGAGATATCCGAGGAGCTGCCACGAGTTTGTCAGTGCGGAAATAAGCATCAGCAGCATCACAGCTCCGTTCAGAACCAGGACTCTACCTCTCAGGTCGATACCAACCACCTCCGGAGATAGAGTAAATTCAACATGATTTAAAGTGTGAAGTTAACATGTTCACGTCAGCTAAAGGGCCAGAAAAAAGCCCGTGAAGGTGGAACGCCACTGATGGCCACTACCTCTGGGAGATCATCCTCCCTATGTGCGTGAGGATCTTTCTCTCCGCCCTGCGAATGTTCTTGGATATTCCAGCCTTGGAAATCCCGAACTCCTTGGCAAGCCTCGTCACGTTCACCTTTCTCGGATCGTCGTAGAACCCGTACCTTATCGCGGCACTGAGAATCGCCTTCTCCGTTTTGGTCAGGCCGTCTATGGCCTTTATCAGGTCTGCAAGGATGGAGGAATACCCGATAATCCTCGACAGGTCCTCCACTGTTATCCTGTTGTGGTTCTTCACAACGAACTGATTGTTCCTCTCCAGGTCGCTCAGCGCATTATCCACCTCGGACCTCGTGTCAAAACCGACCTGCCACAGCTCACTTCCACCCTTCACGTGGAACGGTCCCACTATATATCCCCCGTTGCTCCTGATTGCCTTCATGGCATCTGTGTAGTCTATCTCCACCCTGACCGTTGCCTTGTCCCCCTCCCTCGAAAGGATATCTATCCTGTGAAATTTTGGCTGAGACTGCAGTGAAAATATTGCATTCTGCAGCTCCTCCGAGTCCTTGGCTATTATGTACCCTCGAACGATGAACGAGTCCCTGCCGAAGTCCCAGTAGGTGCCGAAGTACGACACATCCAGGTCCTCGGAGGTTATAACGAACGGGCAGTCGTACTGAAGAATGTCGATCGTCAGCACATACATGGCAATTATTTATTATTTTTAATGATATATAAGCTTAGCGAGGTGCTCCAAAACCCTTATTACTCCCCGGTCCACAACCTATACGAATGACCATGCTCAGCAATCCCAGCGTGTGGCGGGAGTTTTTCCAGAACTACTATGAGAGGGAGCTGAACAAGATTGCAGGAAAGATTTCAACTGGTGATGGGACTGAGAAGAGCATATATGTGGATGTTCTCTCTCACCTCGCATTATTCAGGGAGGGTGTCCTCGCTGAGGAGCTCTTCAACTACCCGGATCAGGTTATCGAGGACGCCAAGAACGGCATAGCACTCACGGACAACATCTACGACGTCAGGCTCGAGAACTGCACTCCGAGGTTCGTTAACCTGCCGGTCGCGAGAAGGACGCTTATTCGTGACCTCAGGGCAGACCACATCTCCAGGTTCATATCCATCGAGGGCATCGTGAGGAAGGTAACCGAGGTAAGGCCCAAAATCGTAGAGGCGGCATTCGTGTGCAGCCACTGCGGGAAGAAGGTCAGGGTGTATCAGGAGGAGAGCAGGATAAAAACCCCCTACGAGTGTCCGGCGTGCAAGTCTAAGAGGTTCGTCTTCCTGCCTGAGGAGAGTCTGCTCGTCGACAGCCAGCGCATTAAGATTCAGGAGTACCCGGAGAACCTCAAGGGAGGGGAGCAGCCCCAGAGCATCGACGTTTACCTGGAAGGCGACATAACCGGCATAGTGAATCCAGGAGACAGGGTGGTGATCAACGGCATAGTGAGGGCCAATCCGAGGGGCCAGGGGCAGAAGAAGCTCGTCCACATGGACCTCTACATCGAGGGCAACTCCATCGAGATCCTCCAGCAGGAGTACGAGGAGTTCGAGATAACGGAGGAGGACAAGAAGAAGATACTCGAGCTGAGCGAGGACGAGAGAATTTACGAGAAGATAATAAGGAGCATAGCTCCATCCATATACGGTTACGAGGACATAAAGCTCGCCATCGCGTTACAGCTATTCGGAGGTGTGCCCAAAAGGCTGCCGGACGGGACGGAGATAAGAGGTGACATCCACATCCTGCTCGTAGGCGACCCCGGTGTGGCGAAGTCACAGCTTTTGAGGTACGTGCACAGGATCGCCCCGAGAAGCGTTTACACCACAGGAAAGGGAACCACCACAGCCGGCCTTACGGCAACTGCCGTCAGGGATGAGGTTGACGGCAGGTGGACGCTCGAGGCCGGAGCCCTCGTTCTCGCCGACAAGGGTGTTGCACTCGTGGACGAGATTGACAAGATGAGGCCTGAGGACAGGTCAGCTCTGCACGAAGCGATGGAGCAGCAGACCATCAGCGTTGCCAAAGCCGGAATTAACGCGGTTCTCAAGGCGAGGTGCGCGCTGCTCGGCGCTGCCAATCCAAAATACGGAAGGTTCGACCGCTACTCGCCCATAGCTGAGCAGATAAACCTCTCGCCAACGCTCATGTCCAGGTTCGACCTGATATTCGTCCTGACCGACGACCCAGATCCGGAGAGGGACAGAGCACTCGCCACCCACATCCTCCAGACCCACAAGCTCGGAGAAAAGCTGGAGAAGATGAGGAACGTCGCGAGCGAGTACACAAGGCAGAGCCTGGAGGGCGAGATCCAGAAGGTCGTGCCGGTAATAGATCCAGACCTCCTGAGGAAGTACATCGCCTATGCAAAGAGGACCGTTTTCCCGGTGCTGACCGACGAGGCCGAGAAGAGGATCATAGACTTCTACGTGGGTATGAGGAGCAAGGCCAAGGAGGATTCGCCCGTTCCGGTCACTGCGAGGCAGCTCGAGGCGTTGATCAGGCTCGCAGAAGCTTCTGCAAGGATAAGGCTCAGCGACAGAATCGAGCTGGAGGACGTGGAGAGGGTCATCAGGATAATCAGGAAGAGCCTGGAGCAGATTGCGCTCGACCCGGAGACAGGGGAGATAGACATAGACTACGCATTTTCCGGCACATCGAAGAGCCAGAGGGACAGGATAATGACCATAAAGAGGATAGTCGAGGAGCTGGAGAAGGAGTACGAGAAGGGCGTGCCGGAAGAGGTGATATTTGAGGAGGCTGAGAAGCAGGGAATAGACAAGCTGAAGACGAGGGACCTTCTGATAAAGATGAGGGAGAAGGGAGAGCTGTACTGCCCGAGACCGGACCACTACAGGGTCGTGCACAACTACTGAAGGGGCACGTGGAAGAGCGACGCTACAAGGGTGCCGAACAGGTAGCTGAGGAAGGCCGTCCCCATCCCGGCAACGAGCATCTCCGCTGCCTTCTTTTTGAGAGGTATTCCCGACAGCAGAGATATCAGCGAGCCCACAATTGCGAGCAGCGCTGCCGAGAGCAGCAGGGACAGGGGAAGGGCTTCAGCCGTCGTTTCGGCGATGAAGTACGGAATCACGGGCAGCGCGACCCCGCACAGGTAGGCCGTGCCGGTGTAGATGGCCGACTTCAGCTCGCTCTCCCTGATCTCCTCTACCTCGATGCTTTCGCCCCTCAGTTCCCTTAAAATTGCCTTCAGCCTCACTCTCGTCTCATTAACCTGCCTCTGAGAGCGGACGGAGATGAACGAGCCGGATGCCATCGACAGTGCACCGGCAACCCCGACGACGAGCCCGCTCATTCCGACAAGGTCTGGCCTCGAAACGTAAACGGCAGAGAGCCCAGTGACGACACCGAGAATCTCCACGAGACCGTCGTTGATGCCCAGAACCATGTCCCTTACATTCTCAGCTCCAAAAAGCCTTTTCTTTCCCGAGAAAAACTTTTCGTGCTCGATCTCGTCCACTATTATCTCCCTGAGCTCCTCCCTCTCGCCATCGCTCAGCTCGTAAGCCCTGAAGAAGTCGTAGTACTTGATTATCGCGCTCATCTCGTTGAACTCGAGAAGGGAGGATGTCAGAGCAGGGCTTATCCTCCTGAGCAGCCTGACCATCCAGAGGCTCAGCCTGCCAACCCTGACCCTTTCGGGCCTGACGCCCCTGCTCTCCAGAAACCTCCTCCAGAAGTCCGCGTGCCTTGCCTCTATGGTGTGGATCCTTATGAACTCCCTTCTGAGATCCTCATCCCTCTCTCCATCGGCCAGAGTCCTGTATAGCAGGGAATCCTTGAACTCCTCCCTGTAAAATTCGAGGGCGTCCTGCCGCAACTACATCCTCTCCAGCGGCTCTATTCCGAGCAGCTCGAGTCCGTTCCTGAGGACGATCCTCGTCGCGTCAACAATGGCGAGCCTGTGCATCCTCACCTCGCTGTCCTCCACGATCACGGGGTTTCTGTGGTAGAAGTCGCTGAACCTCTCGGCAACGTCCATCATGTACTCCGCGAAGATGTTTGGCTTGAGCGTTCTGACCACCTTTTCCACCACAAACGAGAACTTGGACAGCAGCAGGACGAGATCCCTCTCGACCTCATCCATAACCGCGGAGTTGAAGTCGAGGTCCGCATACCCCATCTCCACGGCCTTGCGCATTATGCTGCACGCCCTCGCGTGCGTGTACTGAATGTAACTCGCGGTCTGTCTTTCAAAGTCCAGCGCCTTTCTCCAGTCGAACGTCATGGGCTTCTCCGGCGAGACCCTGATGAAGTCGTACCTCAGCGCGCCAATCGCAACAGCCCTGGCAACCCGCTCCTTCTCCTCCTCGCTGAAGTCCCTGTCGGCGATTATCCTCCTCGCCTCCTCGATCGTCCTCTCTATGAGCTCGTCCGCTGAAATGAACTTTCCCTTTCTCGTGCTCATCGAGCCCTCGGGAAGAGAGACGAACTCGAAGAACACAATTTCGGGGGCTTTAAGGCCAAGTGCCTTCAGAACGTCGGAGAGCTGACTGGCTATGAGCTTGTGATCAGCCCCGAGAACGTTCACGAACCTCTCGTACCTCTCATTCTTCCAGAGGTGGTACGCGAGGTCTCTCGTCACGTAAAGAGTAGTCCCGTTCTCCCTCCTCAGGATGAGGTCCTTCTCGTAACCAAACCGGCTCATCTCGACCCTGTAAACGTCGTCCTTCACGAGGAGCCCCTTCTCCTCGAGCATCTCGAATATCCTGTCAACGTAGCCATTCCTGACGAACTCAGACTCCCAGACGTAGCTGTCATGCTCGACGTTCAGGTTCCCGAGCGTCTCCCTGATTCCCTCGAGGGCCTTCTCGATCACGTTTCTGAATTCCCTGACCACATCCTCATCCCCTCTCTCGTAGGCGACCATCAGCTCCTCAACCTGCCTTTCGATACCCTCGTCTTCCTCGGCATCAGCGTTTATCCTTATGTACGCCCTCGCCACCTCGTGGTCCGGCTTCCCATCCCCGAGGCCGTACCTCCTCACCCCGAGCACGGCCATTGCTGACTGCCTGCCCATGTCGTTCACGTAGTACTGTGTCTAAACGCTAACGCCCGCCTTCCTGCGAATCCTCGCGAGGGTGTCGACGATTAAGGAGTTCCTTATGTGGCCCACGTGCAGCGGCCCGTCGGGATTTGCAGATGTGTGCTCTATCAGGACCTCGCCGCCAAGCCTCAGCTCCCCGTACCTGTAGTCCTCGTCGAGAATCGCGTTCACGGTGTCCTCGAAGAACTCGGGACTGGCGAAGAAGTTGATGTAGCCGTTCACGACCTCTATCTTCCCTATGTAATCTCTGTATATCTCGAACTCCTCTACCAGTTCTTCGGCAACTTCCTGAGGTTTCCTTCTCATCTCCTTTGCCAGCTTGAACGCAATGGTTGAGGCGAGATCTGCGTGCTCGCTCTCCCTGAGAAACCTGTCGTCAATGCCCGTTGCCCTTTTAACCTCACGATAGAACGCCCGGAACATTTACCATCCCTCTGGCTTGAACCTGAGTATCGCAGCGATTCCACCAAACGCGTTCTTGAGCATCGCCCCCTCCTCAGAGTCTGAGGAGATGAACTCCACCTTCGCCCCTCCAGCCTCAGCAAGCTCTGCAAGCTCGAGAATCACGTCCCTCCTCTCGACCTCCTCCATCTTTACGTTGTCCTTCTCGCAGACCATGTCTCTGCTCGTGTTCTCCTTTATCGTCACCTCTCTCTCCTCCCCGCAGACCGGGCAGCGGTACTTTACCCTCTCGTACCTGAGGTCCTCCGAGATGAGCAGCGTGTCCACGGCACCCATGCTCAGGTACTTTCTAACCTCGTCCTCTCCGTAAGCTGCCGCACCGTCCTTGACGACCTCTTTCAGAAACCTGTTCATTATCTTCTTCTCCCTCATTATGTCAAGTTCCTGCAAAGCGTCGCTGGCCTTCTCGACAAGCTCGTAAAGCCCGCTCTCGTCAGTGTAGCTGACGTCGAAGAGACCTATCACCTTCTTCTGTATCTCGTGGTGCAGGTAATTGCCCTCGTAGAACTCCTCCTTGGTTGGGGATGGACCGCCGATGAGCACGCCCATGAGATCGTCCTTGTACTGCAGCAGTGCCTCGCTCGCCTTCTCCCCGACCCTCTTGTAGAACTCGTGGATTGCAATCTCCCTAAGCCTCTCGAACCTCACGCTGCTCTGCCCACCCTGCCTGTGCTTCCCGGGAACGTTTGAGGTCGCGTAGGCGAGGGCCTCTATCCTCTTGCCCCTCAGAATCCCGATCGTCGCCTCCCTCCTGTCCAGCACGATCAGTCCGTAAACCTTCTTTTCGACGAGCATTTCCTTCAGGGGCTCGAGGTAGAAGGTAGAGTCGCAGTGGTACTTGTAAAGCGGCACGGGCTCCGGGGGTTCGATTATGTCGGTTATGTGCTTCTCCTTCCCACCCCCGAGATCGATCACGCCGCTTATTATGACCATTCCGTTTTCAGGTGGCTTCTTGAAGTACTTGAGCCTCTGCAGTATCGCCTCAAGTCCCGCCATGACGTGCGTCCTGGTCTGCTTGGACTTTATGTTCTGGGCCTGGCTGAGCTCGTTCCTGAGCTGGGACGCTACATCGGCGATGTTCTTGTCGGGAGGAATGTAAAGCGTGATCAGCTCCGTGCCCCTCCCCTTGTACTTTTCGAGCTCTTCGAGCTTCCTCCTGAATTCGTACTTGAGACGGGTGTCCATAATCACCACCTCAGATCAAGTGTTTAAATACCTGGCCTTCAGAGCCTGCCAGGTTCTTATCGCCCGGAGAAGATCAATCTTCCTGAAACTCGGCCAGTAAACATCAACAAAATACGTAAGGCTCTCGGCACTCTGCCAGGGCAGGAAGTTGGAGAGCCTCTGCTCTCCGCCAGTCCTTATCAGAATGTCCACCTTCTCGTACCCGCAGTCCGAGTACAGGTACCTCGAGAAGAGAGACTCATCTATATCATCGGGGGACAGTTTTCCAGCACTCACGTCTCTCAGAATTGCCCTCACCGCATCCACGATCTCCTGCCGGCCACCGTAGGCGAAGGCGATGTTGAGGAAGTACCTGTCGTAGCCAGCGGTCTCCCTCTCGACCTCCTCGACTGCCTCGAGAACGTCATCGGGAAGCATGTCCCTCCTCCCTATGACCCTGACCCTCATCCTGTCCCTGTGAGTCCTCGGGTCCCTCAGCAGCCTCTTCACTTCCCTCTTGAACAGCTCGAATATGTGCCTCCTCTCCTCCTCGTTTCTCCTGAAGTTCTCCGTTGAGAATGCGTAGAGGGTTACGACTCTAACTCCAATTTCCCTGCACCACTCGAGAACCTTCTCAGCCTTTCTCGAGCCGAAGAAGTGCCCCATCTGAACGGGCATCCCCCTCTTCCTGGCATACCTTCTGTTACCGTCCATTATTATCGCTATGTGGTCCGGAATCGTTCCCCTCCTGACCTGTCTGAGAAGCCTCAGCTCGTATATCTTACCTATCATACTCCTTAAGCACCGAGGTGACGAGCTCCTCGTACTCCTTCCTGAGATAGTACCTGTTTTTCTCGCCCATCTCGACCTTGAGGATTCCGAGTCTGGCACTCATCAGCCCGACCATCGCCGAAACCCCGCGCGGGTTCAGATCGTACCCGTTCTCACTTAGCTTTCTGTGGAGCTCCTCCGTCGTGTACTTCCTGCCATCCAGCAGTATGCCTATGAGAGTCTTCCTGATTCCGCTCCTGTCCCTATCCAGATACTTCCTCAGCCGTTTCTCAATTTCCTCCGCCTTCACTTCCTCACCTCAGTGGATGTTTTTCAACAACAACTCGATCGTGAGTGGGGTACCTCTCAATAATCGAGGCCTCGAACCTGTCCTTCAGCAGCTCTGCCACCTCAACATCAACTTCGAATCCTCCATCGACCTCCACAAAATCAGCACCCATCTGAATTAAGACTTTTCTTATTTCCTCCCTCTCCCCCTCGAGCAGACCGCAGATCACGGTCCCTTCCGAGGTGACCCTGTAGAACTCCGGCATGTTGAATGCCATCCTTATGAGCCTCCTCCTGAACTGAGCGATCTCCTTGAACCTGACGCTGCAGAAGTGGAACTTCTCGACGCTCTCAGCATACCTTCCGGCTATTTCTCTGCTCCCGGCAGCTTCGAAAAACTCTCCCGGCTTCCAGCCAGCACTCTCGAGCTGCCCGGAGTTAGATGCTGAGAATTCGAGCTCGTTCACGTTGAGGAAGGCTTCGCTCTCATTGACCACCTCGACAACATCGAGACTGTACTCTATGGCCGGAATCTCGAAACCCGACTCCATCCCGAGTGACCTCGCCTTTTTAACAGGCCTCTCGTACTTCCTGACGTTTTTCAGTTCGGGAGGGTGAAACCTGATCTCATCAAGCCCGCTCTCGGCGAGCCTTTCCAGGGTCGAATCTCCAGCAGGGATGCTGGTGTAGAGGTGCGTGTGGAGTCCTGCTCGTGAGAAAACCCCAACGTACTCCAGAACCCTCTCAAGGCTTGCCAGGGGCTCCCCCCCGGTAATCGCCACGCCCTCTGCGGACATCGACAGTATCTCGTCGACCACGTCGTCGATGTTCTCCACAAACCTCTCGTTGGCGTAAACCACGTCCCTGCCCCTCCTCTCATCCGACACGGGGCAGTAGTAACAGCTGTGGGGGCACTTACCTGTCGCGAACAGAACCATCTTCGCCCCCTTTCTGCAGAGCCTGCACCCCTCAGTTAGGTAGCTGTAGTAGCTTCCACCCTCTATTCTCCTGAACTTCCTCATACTTCCATGAACCTCTTTCTGACGAAGTCAGCGCCGAGAGACTGCAGGAAGTACCCCGCCCTGGGACCGTGCTTGGTATCGAGAATCGCCTTGTAAATGGCCTGGAAGGCCTTTGCCGGCTTTACACCGACCTCACCGGCAACGTCGTAAACGAGCTTGTGTATTCTCTCGGCACTCATGCCGTCTTCGAGCCTCTCCGCGAACGTTCTGAGGAATCTCCGCTCGTCCTCACTGAACTCCGAGGTGATCTCTTCCCTTTCCTTCACCCTGAACTTCAGGTTGTCAGGCGCATATCTCTCGATCCAGGCCCTCGCGTACCTCAACCTCCTTTCAACATCCCTCTTCAGGGTGTCGCTTATCTCGTGGCCGTTTCTCCTGAGGATCTCAAGGACCCTCTCCACGTCCCATTCCGCTATCTGACCCACGACTATGAGGTGCCTGAACGGAACTTCAGAGTACACGACGTCTCCAACAAGAGATAGCTCCACGCTCCTGTCCTTCTTCCTGTAAGCGTCCTCGAATTCATCTATGATGTCGAGCAGCCCGATTCCGGGATCAAATTCTATGTGCCTCTCGGGCTTGCTCCTGATGATTATGTACCTGACGATCTCCGGCGGCAGGATCTCGACCATCTCCCTTACCGGGACGACTATGCCCTTTGAACTCTTCATGGCCCCCTTGCCCTTGAGGTGTATCCACTCGTACACGATGGGGAATGGTGGTTCAATTCCGAAGACCTCCCTCGCAATCCTCTTTCCAGAGTCGTAGCTCCCTCCAGCTGCAGCATGGTCCTTACCGAATGGCTCCACATCTATGCCAAGTATTCCCCATCTGGCCGGCCAGTCAACCCTCCAGACCAGCTTTCCCTCGGTTATATCGTTCTCACCCTCGTATCCGCACTCGCACACGTACCTGACCTTTTTCCCGTCAAAATCCGTGACCTTCGAGGAGTTTATCCTGCCACACTCCCTGCAGAGAGGCATGAACGGGCTCCAGTCCTTCTCGACGTCCCTGCCCGATACCTCCTTCAGTATTTCGGCTATCCTGTCCCTGTTCTCGAGAGACCTCACGATCATCTCGTTGTACTCCCCGCTCTCGTACATCCTGTGAGCTTCCTTCAGGATAACGGGTATGCCGAGCACATCGAGCGACTCCAGAAACGGCTGGAGGAAGTGCTCCGCGTAGCTCCCGTGACAGCCCTCGGGATCTGGTATCCTGCTGAGGGGCATTCCAACGTAGCTCTCGTACTCCTCTGGGAGAAATGGATAGCG
>NZ_JBPLZQ010000026.1:0-64107 GCF_054018175.1 Geoglobus sp. | reverse complement strand
GCAGAACGGGTATTATGCACCCGCCCACGTTCACGGCTATGACTATTCTCGTCCTCCTCCTGACGGTGTATATGAATCCGAAGAAGCTGTACCTCTGCTCGACCACCCTCCCCTCCTTCTCGTAGAGGGGAATGTTTATGAGTGAGCCTATGGCGATCATGACGAAGACGAGCATTGCATCGCTCACGGGCATGTCAAGGACGATGGATATGGCCGAGGATGCAGAAAAGGCGAAGAAGAGCAGGAAGAGAGGTAGAAGTATGAGCAGCAGGAAAAGCGGAAGGACGAGGGGTGGGAAGAAGTAATCCCTCATCAGATCCTCTTCCTGTCTATCACGACGTAGTCGCTCACAGACCTCACGCTTTCGAACGGAATTATGTAGTAACCGTCTTCCTTCTTCAACCCCTCAACCTCGTTCTTGGGCCTGACGACCACGTTAACGAGGCTTCCGGTTTTGAAGTCGAACGTGAGCGTGTGCACAACCCCCACGATCGTTCCGTCAGACAGCAGCACAACCTTGTTGAGCATTTCTCTCGCTAAAACCATCAGCACCACCTGCTAATCAATAAAATTTTGAAGGGTATAAAAGTTTCGCTAACCGTAGCCCAGCAGGGCCTTTTCACTCCTCTTTGCCTCTTTTGCCCTCTCCTCAAACTTCTCATAGAAGCTTATCATGCTCTCGGTTATGCTTGGTCTTATCTTCCTTATGGCCTCAAGGAAGTGCCTCATCTCAATCTTCTCAGCATTCAGGTTCTCCCTCAGGGCGAGCATGACCGCCTCCCTGCAGATGGCCTCTATATCAGCTCCCACATATCCTTCGGTAATCGTCGCGAGTTCCTCGAGGTCAACGTCATCTGCGAGGGGCATGTCCTTCGTGTGTATCCGGAATATCGCGTACCTGCTGGCCTTGTCAGGAGGTCTGACGTAGACGAGCCTGTCAAACCTGCCAGGCCTCAGCAAAGCCGGGTCCAGAATGTCCGGCCTGTTCGTCGCACCTATCACAACCACACCGTCCAGCTCCTCCAGGCCGTCCATCTCAGTCAGCAGCTGATTGACAACCCTCTCGACCGCCCTGCTACCCTCGTCAATCCCCCTCATCTGAGCTATGGCATCTATCTCGTCGAAGAAAACTATGCACGGCGCAACCTGTCTGGCCTTTCTGAAGATCTTCCTGACGGCCTTCTCGCTCTCCCCGAGCCATTTTGACAGGAGCTCGCTTCCCTTCACGCTTATGAAGTTTGCCTCACTCTCATTCGCAACCGCCTTCGCTATCAGCGTCTTTCCAGTGCCTGGCGGACCGTAGAGCAGTATTCCCTTGGGAGGCCTGATGCCGAACTTCCTGAACTTTTCTGGATACCTCAGCGGCCATTCGACGGCCTCGATGATTTCGCGCTTGACGTCATCAAGTCCTCCAACATCGCTCCAGTTTATCTTGGGAACCTCGACGAAGACCTCCCTCATTGCAGACGGCTCTATCTCCTTCAGCGACTCCCTGAAATCGCTCATTGTTACCCTTATGGACTCGAGAATCTCAGGTGGGATTGTGTCCTCGTTCAGGTCGATCTTGGGCAGCACCCTTCTCAGCGCCTTCATCGCAGCTTCCTTGCACAGCGCCTCAATGTCTGCACCGACGAAACCGTGGGTCTGATCCGCGAGATACCTGAGCATGGCTTTGACCACTTCCCTCGAGAGCTCTTCCCGGAGGTCCTGCGGTAGCAGGTTTTCGACCGCCCTCCTTATTTCCTCGGCCCTCTCCATGTCCCGGACCTCTTCTATGAAGAAGTCTATGTCCCTCCACCTCACATCGCCGTTGTCCCTCAGGTTCTCCCTGAGGCTTTCGAGTGCCGGAATGACGAACTCGAGAGAGTAGTCCGGCTCGAGTGGCATGTTCCTGGTGTGAATCTGAAGGATCTCGAACCTGCCCTCCCTGTCAGGCACTCCGATCTCTATCTCCCTGTCGAACCTCCCAGGCCTTCTCAGCGCGGGATCGACGGCCTCAATCCTGTTGGTAGCGCCGATGACTATTACCTGCCCCCTCTCCTCAAGGCCGTCCATCAAAGTCAGAAGCTGGGCCACAACCCTCCTCTCAACCTCTCCAGTAACCTCATCTCTCCTCGGAGCTATTGCATCAATCTCATCAATGAAAATTATGCTCGGCGAGTTCTCCTTCGCCTCCTCAAAGATCTCCCTGAGCCTCTGCTCAGATTCGCCATAGAACTTGCTCATTATTTCAGGACCGTTTATGGTGAAGAAGCTCGCCCCGATTTCGTTCGCAACCGCCTTCGCTATCAGGGTCTTTCCAGTGCCGGGTGGACCGTGCAGGAGCACTCCTTTCGGAGGATCGATTCCAAGCCTCTTGAACAGTTCAGGATACTTGAGTGGCAGCTCTATAACCTCTCTGACCTTCTGCAGTTCCTTTTTCAGACCTCCTATGTCCTCGTAAGTTATCCCGCCTCTGCCAAACCTCTCGAAACCCTTCACGGGCTTGTCCCTGAACACCATCTTCGTCATCTCGTCAATTATCACTGCCCCCTTTGGATCGGTCTTGACGACGGCAAGCAGCACCGCCTGCTGCGGCTGTCTGCCAAAGCTGAAGGCCGTACCGAGAACGGGAATTATGTCTCCCTCCACAACGGGCCTCTTCAGGAACTGGTGCTTCAGGTAGCCCTCCACGTCTCCGCCAAGAATCCTGAAGTCGAGCTTCTTCAGAGGTGCGAAGACGACCTGCTTGGCGATCTTGTAATCCGCTTTTCTGATTTTCACCGTGTCTCCTATGCTGACTCCTGCATTCTCCCTTATGAAACGATCTATCCTCACTATGCCCTTGCCCCAGTCTCTCTTCGGCGCTCTCCAGACCTTTGCCACGGTCTTTCTCCTGCCCTCTATCTCGATTATGTCTCCGGGTGATATGTTGAGCCTGAACATCGTCTCGGGATCGAGTCTGGCTATACCCCTCCCCGAATCACTGGGGTAAGCCTGATTAACCTTCAGAGTGATCTCTTCCATAGTAATAATTAAACGGGAGACAGCATAAAAAGTGTTGTGGTGGTATGATGAGAATGGCAATATTCGACTGCTTCAGCGGTGCGAGCGGCAACATGATCGTCGCATCACTCCTCAACGTCACTCTAACCGAAGACGAGCTCGAAAAAATTATCGAACGGCTGAACCTCAGCCTCAACCTCAGGGTGAGAAACGTCAGCAGGAGGGGTGTGAGTGCACCCCTTGTCGAGGTGGAGGAAACCGAAGAACGAACAAGGACTTTTGAGGAAGTGAAAAAAATAATCGCGGAATCAAATCTGGACGATAGGGTAAAGAGGGAGAGCCTGAGGATATTTGAACGCCTTGCAATCGCCGAGGGTAACGTTCACGGAAGAGACCACAGAAAGGCCGTTTTCCATGAGGTGGGGTGTGACGACGCCATCTTTGACGTCGTGTCTTCGACAGCGGGAATTCTCAGGCTGATCGAAAGGGGATACAGGGTATTCACCACTCCGATCGTGACAGGAACCGGGTTTGTCGAGACATCTCACGGAAGGTACCCCATCCCCGCTCCAGCAACCCTGGAAATCGTGAAGGGGAGTGGGCTGAGGCTCGTGTTTGAGGGGTCGGGTGAGCTCCTAACTCCCACTGGTGCGGCAATTCTCGCCCACTTCTCAGAGGGGGAGCCACTCGGCCCAGTCCAGATCGAGAGCGTGAGCTACGGTGCCGGCAGCTCCGAAAGGGACGTTCCAAACGTGATCAGGCTCATACTCGCCAGCTCGTTTGAAAGGGACTCAGTGGCGATTGTCGAAACGAATGTGGACGACATGAGCGGAGAAGACCTCGCGTTTGCGATCGAAAGAATAATGGAGTGCAGCCACGACGTTTCTGTAATTCCGGCAGTGGGGAAGAAAGGCAGAGCCGCATACGTCATAAGGGCCATAGCCGACCTCAGCAGGGCAGAGGATGTGGCCGAGAGGATGATGGAGCACACCACAACCATAGGCGTGAGGATAATTCCCTCATACCACAGGATGAGAGAGGTCAGGGAGACGAGGAAACTCACCGTGAACGTGCAGGGAAGAAACTACGAGGTGAGGGTGAAGGTTTCCGGCAAAACCGTGAAGCCCGAATTCGATGACCTGAAAAAAATAGCGATCGAAACCGGCTTGAGCATTGACATGGTGAGAAAGGCCATCGAGAGGGAAATCGATGAAGCTCTCAACCGGTAGCAGATGCATTGATGAGCTGCTTTCCGGAGGGGTGGAGACCGGTTGTGTAACCCAGATCTACGGTGAGAGCGGGACAGGCAAGACGTCGTTCTGCCTCATGCTCTCATACACAACTGCCCAGAAGCACAGAGTCGCCTACATCGACACCGAAGGACTTTCGGGGGAGAGGATAGGCCAGGTATTCCAGAACAGGGACGTTTTAAAAAGCGTGTTTATCTACGAGGTGTTTGACTTCAGACAGCAGAGCACCGCAATAAGGGAGGTCTCGAAGCTCGTCAGGAGCGAGGACGTGAAGCTCGTGGTGATTGACTCCCTCACGGCCCTTTACAGAAGCGAGCTGGAAGACGAGAAAAGGCAGCTGAAGATGAAGAGGGAGCTTACCTCCCAGCTGACGTTTCTCCTGGGTCTCGCGAGAAAACACGATCTCGCGGTTGTCTTCACAAACCAGATGTTCACGGACATTGATTCCGGGCAGGTTCGCCCGCTGGGGGGTCCGAGCATAGACCACCTCTCAAAAACCATCATCGCCTTCGAGAGAAGCGGGAATGAGAGGGTGGCCAGGCTGGTGAAGCACAGATCGAGGCCTGAAGGCCTGTACTGCTTTTTCAAAATCACCGACAGGGGGATAGAACCTTAGCAAAATTTATATGTTTTTAGGTCGCCCTAAATTCATGCACTGCCATTCCCCCAGCGATGGCATGGACTGCTACGATGTGCTGCTCGTGGGAAACCCCAACGTCGGAAAGAGCGTCATATTTCACAGACTTACGGGTAGATACGCGGACGTCTCCAACTATCCCGGAACCACCGTGGACATCATGGTTGGGAGGATCAAATCCCTCGGGATGACCATCGCAGACCTGCCGGGGATGTATTCCTTCTTCTCAATAACGGAGGAGGAGAGGGTCGCCAAGAGGATACTCATGAAAGCCAAACCTAAGGTAGTCGTCAATGTCGTGGATGCGAAGAACATAGACAGGAGCCTGCCCCTCACGCTGCAGCTCATTGACTCGTGCTTCAACGTGATACTTGTCCTTAACGCGATGGACGAGGCGGAGAAAATAGGAATGAAAATTGATGTGAAGGAGCTGGAAAGGAGGCTCGGAATACCGGTGGTCGCGACTGTGGCGACGAAGGGAAAGGGGATTGGCGAGCTGATTGAGAGAATAAGAGACGTCAGCAGAGGTGAGCAGAACAAGAAAATCTTCAGGCTGTCTGACGATCTCGAAAAGGCAGTCGGAGAAGTGGAAACGAAAATAAGCGGAGAACTCACCGTTAGCAGGAGAATTCTCAGCATACTCGCCCTGGCAAACGACGAGGACGTGATCAGGGAGCTCGGGCTCAGCATTGAGTACCTGGAGAGCATCAGAAAGAGGTTCGGAAGGTCGGTGGCCTTTCAGCTTGCGATAGACTACCAGAGAGTCTCCGAGGAGATACTAAACGGTGTCATTAGCTACGAGGAGAGGGAAAGGAGGCTCTATGAGAGGCTCAACGAGCTCAGCCTCAATCCCGTAACCGCAATACCGATGTCGTTCCTCGCACTGCTTCTGCTCTACCTCTTCGCAGGCGTGCTGGGTGCCCAGATTTTCGTGGATGCCATTGAGAGCTGGTACGAACAAAACATAAACGAGCAGCTGAACTCATGGCTCATCTCGAGCGTTCCCAGCTACTGGCTGAGAGAGCTGATAGGTGGCGAGTACGGCATCATCACCCTGGGACTGAGGTACGCAATAGCCATAGTCTTCCCCATAGTCTCGATGTTCTTCCTGGCATTTTCACTCCTCGAGGACTCGGGGTTCTTACCGAGAATGGCCATGCTCCTCGACAGGCTTTTCAAAAAGGTTGGCCTGAGCGGGAGAGCAGTAATACCGCTCGTTCTCGGTCTGGGGTGCGGAACAATGGCCGTGATCGTCACCAGGGTTCTCGAGTCCCGGAGAGAGAGGATGATCGCCACGCTGATGCTGGCAGTTGCAATACCCTGCTCCGCCCAGCTCGGAATAATGCTCGGAATCGCTCCGGATTTTGCCGCACTCATACTCTGGGCAGGCGTCGTTTTTGGAATCCTGATAGCGATAGGTGTGCTCGCCAGCAAATACATGCCCGGTGAAAATCCTGTGTTCTACATGGAGATACCTCCCCTAAGAGTGCCTTCGCTATCGAACGTGCTGATGAAAACCATCTCCAGACTCGAGTGGTACTTCAAGGAGGTAATTCCGATTTTCGTGATGATAAGCGTTGCGATCTGGGCCGGAAGAATAACAGGGGTGTTCGACGTTGTCACGTACGCCCTGACATTCCCGGCTGCGCTGCTCGGCCTGCCGGACAAGATGGCAGAGGTGTTCCTCTACGGGTTCTTCAGAAGAGACTACGGAACCGCAGGCCTGTACGACCTGATGTCCTCGGGGCTCCTCAACTACACCCAGGCAATTGTCGCCATGGTAACCCTCACGCTCTTCGTCCCCTGCGTTGCCCAGTTCTCCGCCATGGTGAAGGAGAGAGGAGCAAAGTTTGCGACGCTCACATTTTTAACCGCCCTGACCATAGCATTCTCTACCGGGTACCTGCTCAGGATAATCTTAGGGGTGATCATGTGAGGAGACGCGAGGACATAGAGAACCTGCTGAAGGAGATGTACGTCAGAACGGTTGAGGAGGGGAGGGATGACTTCACAATCGACGACGATCTGCTAATGGAAGAGCTCGAGAGGCTTGGATACGTCCGGGAGGGAAAGCTAACGGATTCCGGCCTCGAAAAAGCCAGAAAAATCATAAGACTTCACAGGCTTGCCGAGAGGTTGCTGCACGACGTTCTTAGGGCGAGCGAACACGAGGTGGAGAGCTCGGCGTGCAGGTTCGAGCACGTGATAAGCGAGGAGGTCGAGGAGGCAATCTGCACGCTCCTCGGTCATCCGGAAGTGTGCCCTCACGGCAGAGAGATTCCGAGGGGGGAGTGCTGCATAAGGGGAGAGGAGGAGGTCAGAAGCCTCGTGGTCAGGCTCACATCGCTCTCGCCGGGAGAGGAGGGAGAGATAAAGTACCTGTCCGGTGAGGAGGAGGTGATCAAGAAGGTCATCTCCATAGGGCTGCTCCCCGGAAAAAAGGTGAAGGTCATCAGGGTGTTTCCAACGTTCCTCGTGCAGGTGGGCAACACGCAGATCGCCCTTGACGAGAGGATAGCCGAGACCGTTCACGTGATGAGGGTATGAGGGGGCGGCACTCCCACATCTCGGTAAGAAATGGCCGGATAGTGAAGAAGTTCAGGAATGAGCTCAGGTACAATTTCTGGAAAGAAGCTCAAATCCTAACAGTGCTCCAGCCATTCAGCTTCGTCCCGAGAGTGTACTCGATAAGGTGCTCCGAGCTTGAGATAGAGATGGAGTACGTGAAAGGGCGTGAGATCGGAAAAAGCCTGAGGTCTCTGCAGAGGAGAGACGTGGAGAGAATGCTTGAGATATGCAGAGTTCTCGACAGGCTCGGAATTCAGAAAGAGGAGATGAACCACCCCGACAGGCACATAATAATTTCGGACAGAGTGGTGTTCATCGACTTTGAAAGGAGCGTTTACAGAAGCAGGCCCTCCAACCTCACGCAGTTCGCGGTTTACCTGAACACCAGGCTCGGGCTGATGAGCCACGGTGAGCTATCCGTCCTGCTGAAGAAATACAAGAGGGAGTTCACCGACGATGCGTACAGAGAGGTCGCGGGTAAAATTCTCGAACTCATTGGTTGAGTTCAAAAACTATATATCCCGGTATCGTTAACAATCAATCAGGTGAGATTATGCCCACGGAGGATAACCTCAGAAGCGCGTTTGCGGGAGAGAGTCAGGCAAGCGTGAGGTACAGGATATTCGCAGAGGTGGCAAGAGAGAAGGGGCTCAGAAACCTGGCCAGGGTGTTCGAGGCCTTCTCCTTCTCGGAGTTCATCCACGCGAAAAATCATCTGAAAAACCTGAAGGACGTCGAAGATCCCATGGCCAACATAGAGGAGGCCGAGAAGGGGGAGACGTTCGAGGTGGAGGAGATGTACCCCGCATACTACGACGAGGCGATAAAGGAGAACAAGAGAAGAGCGGCGACCTCGTTCAGGTGGGCAATGGAGGCCGAGAAGGTGCACGCGGAAGTGTACAGAAAGCTCAGAGTTCTCGTGGAAAGCGGGAGAGACAAGGCGTTTGAGGACAGGATCTACGTCTGCCCAACGTGCGGATACGTTTTTGTTGGAGATGCCCCGGACGTCTGCCCTCTCTGCAGCGTTTCCAAAGAGACATTCAGGGTGTTCTGACACCTTCTAATTTTTGAACCCGGGAGACTCAGGATTGGCCGGGCTGCGAAAGTCGTGGCGGAAGTAAGGGTTACCAAAAGTTTGATAAACCTGCCAGCCCAACAAGTCTTGGCTGTGCCGGGGTGGCAGAGAGGCACTGCGCGGGCCTGGAGAGCCCGTGTGCCGTAAGGCACGCGTGGGTTCAAGTCCCACCCCCGGCGTGTTTTCTGAAATAAATCCGAATTGAAAATAAAAATCCGATAGGCACAAGGTTTAAGACATTCCTTTATTGAGAGAACCCATGCGAAAGGTGAGACTCCACACAACTGTTTCTCCCGAAACCTACAGGAAAATCGAAGAGCTCAAGGGCAAGTACAGAACCGTGAGTGCCGTGATAGAGGCGGCCATAGATACGCTCGTCCGAATGGAGGAGGACAGGCTGCTCTCCCAGGAAGATCTGGCTCTGCTCAGGTTCGTGAGGGAACTCAACTTCACCCTGTGCGCGAAGGACCACTACACCAGACTGGCCGAGGGCTTTGTCGATAAGGCGGTTCAGGAGAGCATGATAGAGATGGCCATCAAGTACCTCTCAAAAAAGCCGCTGAGCGAGCTCAGTCTGGAGGAGTTTCTCGAAAACCTGAAGAGGCTGTGGACAATTCTCAACAGGGGAGAACACATGGAGGTCCAGAAGCTCGGAAGCAGCCTGAACTTCGTGTTCTACCACGACATGAGGAGCATTAAGGTTTCGGAGATACACCTCGACCTGATAAGGCACGTACACGACAAGTACTACTCCAGCGATTACGAGCTCGAGGTGGATGCGATAACCGTTAACGGATTTTCGGTGATATTCAGGAAAAAATCAGCTTAGATCACCCCGAATAGCCCTCCTGACTAACTCCTCAAGCTCCTCCCTTGAAACGGGCCTCGGATTTCTCATCACGTGCTTGCTGCTCATGAAAACCCTCTCGACAATCTCCGGAACCATGCTTTCTTCCACTCCCAGCTCCGAGAGGTTTGACGGGGCGTCGAGCTCGCTTAGCAGTTCCGCAAACTTCCGTCCAGCCATCAGCGCAGCGTCCCTCACGTCCATGCCGTTCACATCCGCGCCAAGCAGCCTTGCGATCGTGGCATGCTTTTCAGGACACGCGGCCGCGTTGAACTGGAGAACGTAAGGCATTGTTACCGCAACCGATATCCCGTGTGGCATTCTGTGGATGTGGGAGTGGGCATAACCGAGAGCGTGTCCAAGGACGGTTCCGGCGTTGTTGAACGCAAACCCGGCAAACAGAGATGCAAGCGACATTTCCTCCCTTCTCACCCCGTCACCTCCATTCTCGGCAACACATGCTATGTTTCTGCCGATCCTTTCAACCGAGCTGATGGAGAGAAGTTCCGTAAACGGGCTCGCCCTGAGAGAGACGAGCGACTCGATGCCGTGACACAGCGCATCCAGCCCTGAACTCACTGTTACTGATCTCGGTAACGTCAGGGTGAGATCCGGATCGACCACTGCAAAGTCGGCATACATGGACCTGCCCTCGAACACGTGCTTGATCCCCATGTCTTTCAGCTCAATCACCGCCAGATTCGTGACCTCCGAGCCTGTTCCCGCAGTTGTCGGGCAGAGGATGAGTCCCACGTTTCTGTGAGGCATGTCCGTGCCAGCGTAGCTTTCGAGTGGCCTGTCTTCAGCAAACGTGCATGCCGAGATCTTCGCCACGTCGAGCACGCTCCCGCCACCCACGCCAATCACGATGCTGTACTCTCCCGACCTCATGACGGTCCTCAGA
The DNA here is from genome assembly GCF_054018175.1 of Geoglobus sp. Classification (NCBI taxonomy): domain Archaea; kingdom Methanobacteriati; phylum Methanobacteriota; class Archaeoglobi; order Archaeoglobales; family Archaeoglobaceae; genus Geoglobus; species Geoglobus sp. Next base: position 53,841 of record NZ_JBPLZQ010000026.1, on the reverse strand, counting down.
CCCTCCACCACGTCCTCTCCCGGCTCTGGAGGAACGTGATCGAACACATCAACCTCAATGCCCTGCAGAACGGGAATCACGCGTCTCCTCACGACAGTTCTGCCGGTCGTTTTCCCGGTAACGACCAGAACTCTGCCACCACCCAGGGAGTCCACCACACCCCTGAGCTCAGAAATGGAACCCCTGCCAAACAGAACTTCCCCGACTGACGATATTCTGAAGAACACCCATCACACCCCCGAATACCTGACGATGAGTATCACGGAGGAAACAAGCACGGCCAGCAGCATTGCTCTTCTGAGCGTGCCATCATCAACAATGCCCAGCAGCCTTCTGCCAGTGAAATAGGCGAGAACCACCGACGGTGAGAAGATCAGGAAATTTCTGAGGACGTTCTCGCCAACATATCCGAGGAACACAAAGGCAAGGAGGATTACGGTATCGATGACCATCAGATATGCTATGATGAACGACCTCACGGACTCGGCACTGTACCCCTGGTTGCTGAGCGCGAGAACTATCTGCGGTCCGTTGACTCCGGTCAGAACCCCCATAACTCCGCTTACAATTCCGGAGAGGAAGAGGAGCACTCTCTCCCTCCTCACCCTGAATCTCACGCCCACCAGCATTAGGACTGAAATCACGGCCATGCCAACACCTATGGCCATTCCCGTCAGCCTCTGCGAGATGACCGCAAAGAGAGCGATCCCCAGGAGTATCCCCGCCAGGCCACCCGAGTACACCTCCACAAGCCTGAAGGTTACGCGCTCCCTCACAAAGAATACCGCATTGATCAGCGACTCCATGAGGATCATCAGCACGACCACCTCCTTTGGTGGAAAGAAGTTCGACAGCAGTGGGGACAGCAGTATCGCGCTCCCGAACCCCGTGACGACACGGACGTTGAAGGCTATGAACACCGGCAGGGCGAGGGCGATGCTGACTGACAGCTCCTGCAACCCAACACCTCACTCTCCCGTTTTCCTGAGAAACTCGAAGAGTCTGAGAATTTTCTCCACCCTCACGGAGTACACTTCCTCGGGCGCTCCCTCATACCTGTATATCCCGCTGCCGGTCTTTACTCCGAGCTCTCCCCTCCTGACCTTCTCAGCGAGCCACTCGGGGGGTTCTGCGTCCCCCGAAACAAGATGCCTGAAGGCGAGCATGACCGTGTCGAGGCCAATGTAGTCGAGGTTGCCAAACGGCCCGAAGAGCAGATACAGGACCGCAAGGTGGTGTCTCCACACCGCATCGATATCCTCATGAGACATTTCGTCGCTCTCCATTATTCTGAGCGCCTCGCTCAGGACCGCAGCGTTGAACCTGTTTACGACCGAGAGCTCCCTGCAGACGACGACCGTCTTTCCCACCTCTTCGAGAAACGACCTGACGAAATCCACCACCCCTCTATCCGTCCCGTCCGTCACCACGACCTCGACCAGGGGCATAACGAAAGGAGGGTTCATCCAGTGAACCCCGAGGAACCTGCTTCTCCGCTCAAGGAAGCGGGCGAGCTCGCTGAGCCTTATGACGGACGTGTTCGTGCATATGGGCACGCTCTCTCCGACAGTCCTCTCGATGTTGCCGAGCACTCTCCCTTTAAGCGACACGTCCTCTGGCACAGCCTCGAAAACGATGTCCACATTACTGCACTGCTCCATGGAGTTCGTGAACTCGATCCTGTCGATCATGGACTCCTCCGCAAGGCCGTGGCTTTCGAGTGTTTTGAGAGATGCCTGGATCCACCTTTTCGCCGATCTGAGTGCACCCTCATCGACGTCAAAAAGTGTCACCGTCTCGACCCTTCTGCATACTTCGATCGCTATTCCCCTGCCCATCAGGCCCGCTCCAACGACGAGGGCCCTCACACGCTCACCTCCCGCCTCAGTGTCGCCACATGGTCGCTGACCATCTTCTCCACACTGTCGAACTCAATACTCCAGTTGAAATCATCTATCCGCCTAAACCGCTCGATCAGACCGCTCTTCACTGCCATTTCAGTGAGCTCCACCCACTCTTCGGCGATTCTCCTCGACGCGTCGTCAATACGGTAGTCAATCTCCGCACCGGGAACGGCTCTTTTAACAGCCTCAACGAGCTCCCCGACAGAGAGAACCACGCCCCCGACGACATATATGTCCCTCAATCGCCTTTCAGATTCGAGCATCAGGTGGACGAGCCTGACCGCATCCTTTACGTATAGCAGCGGAACCGCGGCTTCGGGAGGTAAGGTAACCGTGGACTTCCCTGACGTTACGACCTCGTCGATGAAAGACGACACTGCCACCATTGCCCCCTCTCCCCGCCTGTAGGGCCCGACGATCGTCGGAAACCTTACGGCCGCGAACTCAATACCGTGAGCCTTTGAGTAGTAGCTACCGAGAATCTCCGAGCACGCCTTGGTGGAGCCGTAAAACGTCGAGGGATCCCTGAAAGATGTCTCGGCCACAGGCACGCTTCTGCGCCCGAGGACGGAGAGGCTGCTGGTGAACACAACCCTCTGGATGTCGAACATCCTCGCGATCTCGAGTACGTTCAGAGTTGCCTCAACGTTTGTTCTGAAGGATTCCACCCTCGATTTCTCCGCCCTTAATGACAGGTCGGCAGCGGTGTGAACGATTGCGGTAACGTCATGTCTCCTGACAGCATCCACAAGGTCAGCCCATGACGTCACGCTCCCCTGCTCAACAACCACGCGGTCCTCATACCCTCTGAGCCTCCAGAGAGAGGGGTGCGTGTCCATGAGCACGGGATTCCCGCCAGAGTCACAGATGTGTCTCGCAATGAATGAGCCGAGGAAACCCGTCCCCCCTGTAACGAGAACCGTCATCAGCCCTCAACTCCCGCGAGCATGTAGGCGAGCGGAGAGAGCTCATCCCGCGATATTCTGACGTCGATGACCGCAGGCATCCCGGAGCGAATTGCCTCCATAATAGCCTCCCTCAGCTCACCGGGTTTTTCCACGAGGGCTCCGTACGCTCCGAGACTCTCAGCGAACCTGTCATACCTCACGTCCTCGTTGAGGATCGTTCCGAAACATGCCCTCTCCTTCGAACCCGTGGAGAGGTAACGCGTGTGGCAGACCATTCCCCACGCGCTGTCGTTGGCTACTATGACCGTCAGGGGCAGATCGTGCCTTACAGCTGTGTCGATTTCTATCCCGTTGAACAGAAAGCTGCCGTCACCGGTTACGACGAACACCCTCTTCTCCGGATTTGCTGACTTTGCTCCTATACCCATTGGGACTCCCGCTCCAAGGTGTCCGAGCTCACCCTGCGAGTTGAAGACGTTGCCGACTCTCTCTGCCTTCAGCAGCAGCATGCCCCAGGCTGTTGTCTCCCCTCCGTCGAGAATAACGATGTCGTCCTTGGAAATTATGCCGGAGAGAATTTTCATCATCTCCTGAGGCTTCACACCCTCACCACCTCCGGACGGTCGAGATAGAGAGGACATGACCTCCCCGGCGATCGACCGCACCTCAGATGCCCAGCTGTCGAACCTTCTGGGTTCGTCCACCATCTCGAGAAGCGCGAGGAGAAACGCCTTTGCGTCGCTGACGATCCCGAGTTCCACCTGCCTGTTTTTGCCGATCTGATGCCAGTCTATGTCAACCTGGATTACCTTCGCGTCCTCCGCGAAGAGCCTGCCGAACCCGAGGAACTCGTCCAACCTCGTGCCGATCACAATAACCAGGTCGGCGTTCCTGAGAATCAAGTTCCCCGGCGCAGGACCAATGTACAGCGGGTGGGTCGTGGGGAGACACCCCAGCGCCATGCCGTTCACGGCAACGGGGATGGAAAGCAGCTCAGCAAGCCTCCTCACCTCGTCCTCCGCGCCAGACCAGTAGACTCCGCTGCCAACGACCATCACGGGCCTCTCAGCAGACCTGATGAGTTCGATCGCCTTTTTAACGTAAGCAGGCTCGCAAACAACCCTTCCGGTGAACCTGTACCTTTCAGGGGGAGGCAGCGCCACGTCACCCTCAAAGTCCGCGTTCAGAACGTCCTTGGGAATCTCGAGAAGAGTGGGGCCGAATTTTCCGCTCATCGCATGCCTGAACGCATCCTGCACGTACTCGTGAAGCCTTTCCGGAAAGACCGGCATTCTCGCCCACTTCACATACTTGTCGACCCACCTGTACCCCTCGATCTCCTCAAACGCGTTCCTGTCGAGGTTCTCAAACTTCGAGTGTCCGGCTATGGCCACCATGGGTGTGCTGGAGTAATAAGCCTGGGCGAGGGCAGGCATGAGGCTCGCAAGTCCAGGGCCTGTTGGAACAATCGCAACTCCTGCCTTTCTCGTGACCCTCGCGTACCCATCGGCCATATTACCAACGGCCTGCTCGTGTCTGGCAAACACGACATCCACTCCCTCTTCACTGAGGTACTCGCACAGGGGAAGAATTTCCCCGCTCGGAAGCGCAAACACACTCCTTACACCCTCACTCACTATTGCCTTGGCAACAAGCTCAGCCCCGTTCATACACCACCACCTCTCAGAACTCCTCAAGATTTCTGCCCTTTGTTTCAGGAAGCAGCCAGGGGAGTACTGCCATGAGCGCAAATGCAATACCTCCCAGAAGCATTCCGTAAATGAGCTCCGCAAACGTCGCCACATACCCGACTATCAGTCCACCGAAGGACAGCCCCCTCGCCACGCTGAAGATAACTGACGTGGCCGTGGCCCTGTATTTTGTTGGAAACAGCTCGCTGCTCCACACCCCAAAAAGGGCGTGCGAGCCAAATCCCAGCGGAATTATGAACAGGCTCACCATGGCCATGACCAGGTTGAAGTCCACCAGCGTGAAGTAGCCGAGCATCACGCAGCCGATGAGCCCGAGGACGGCTGAAGTTGCGAAGCTCGTCCTCCTGCCTATGTAATCGCTGGCAAGGCCGAACAGGGGAAGGACCACGAGCGCGACCAGCGAGATCTTCATCACGAGTCTGCTTGCTTCCTCCGGAGAGTACCCGAACTGCCTTATGATGAACGTTGGGGACCAGTCAACCACCGCGTGATATGCGAACTCTGCAAGCCAGAAGAGGAACGTGCTCAGAACCATCAGCTTCAGCAGGTACCGGTTGCTCGCGATTTCCCTCAGCTTTATCCGGCTGACTTCCTCCTCACTGGAGTGCTTTTCCCATATCCTCGATTCGGGCAGGTACTTCGCGAAGAGGATTAGAAACGGAACCGGGTAGAGTGTTACGAGAAAGCTCGCCCTCCACCCGTAGAGGGGGTAGATGTATGACACAGATAGGGCAGATATTATGAACCCGAATATGAACGTGGCATGGATGATCCCGCCAAACAGCCCCCTCCTCTTCGGAGAGTAGACCTCCGAGACGTAGGTGAACGCGAGTCCCCACGTAACTCCCATCCCAGATATCAGCCTGAGGGCCGCGAGAGTCCAGAAGTTCGGTGCAAGTGCTGAGAGAACACTGAAAATGACGACCCACAGGATCGAGAGTATGAGCGCGTTTTTCCTCCCGAACCTGTCACCGAGCTCCCCGAACAGCATCGCGCCAAAAATGGAAAGGATGTACTGCGCGGAGAAAACGAATCCGACCTCGAGCGTGGAAACTCCGAATTCCTTCATTATGGGCTCAGCCAGAAAGTTCAGCAGAGTCAGTCCAACGGCGTCATGCGACCACCCTATCGCTGCGGCTATGAGCACGATTATCTTCTCGGCTCTCGTGAAATGCACGTGCCCGCGGGCATCTGCTTCCATGAATCACACTTTTAAATTTTTAATGATTAAAAATTTATGCAAAAACCTGCACACTGGTGTTGACAGGGTGGGCAGAATCACCAGCACCTGTACTCCCTGCACTGCTGGGGCTTGGTCTCGTGTATGCTGCAGTAAATCCTTCCGTCCCGCTCATCAATGAACGGGCACCTTTCAAGCCTGTTTCCGTACTCGTCGAACCACAGCTCTCCTCCCTCTATCACATCTCCCTCAAATATGTCGTAATAGTGGTAAACCATGACATGTTTCAGAATGTCAGTCCTCCCCTCCCTGATCCACCTCCTCACGTCATCGGGCGTGGCGTATATCCTCGTCCCCATTTCGACACAGCACTTTCCGCAGTGCCTGCAGGTCATCGAGCCATGTGGGTTAAAAAATCATTAAAGTTTTCTCATCTACAACTACCTCCTCTGAACCATGGCCATGTCGCATGAAAACGCCAAGAAGGCTGCAAACAAGAGCAAACCACCTGCTGCCCGAAGTGGCGGGATGAGAAGAGCTGTCGTTCCGATCACGGACAGGGCAAGAAGCGCCTCTCCGAGCCGGAGGTTGAATAGCTCACCTATCATCGGCACACTCTCGATCCCGAGCTTATCCGAGTACCTCTCCATCCAGGTGATCATGGGTATTATGTGATACTCCGCCCCGATTATCGTGAGCGTTATCCAGCCAGCGAGCATTAGGTGAGAGTGCAGAAATCTGTCAGCATACGTCAGCCCCGCCACCACTCCAGCAAGGCCGAAAATCAGCGCAGGAACGAAGAACTTCACGCTTATGTCGAGTGGCGCCGGAGTTTCCGATTTGCTGATGAGTGTCGCGAGAAGGTTCACAACCATCACCGCAAATGAAGCTGCGTAGCCGGCACCACCTGCGGCAACGAGATAACCCTGATCTGTCTGCAGGCCGTACAGCATCACAACGAGCGAGAGAGTTGCGAGCGGAAACGTGAGCCACGCCAGCTTCTGGCTTCTGAGCTTCCTGAGTGCGAGCATTGGAAAGAGCTCGTAAAGTCCGCCAAACGTCGTCAGCCCGATCCACCCAGCGGTGAGCAGGTGGTTGTGAACCGCAATCCTGAAGGGGATCACACCGGCAAGACCGAGAGTTGCGTAGAGAATCCCGGAAATGTAAAAAACTATCGCCGCTCCGAAGAATGGCACGGCAACGCTCTTAAGCTTCATCCCGAGCAGCGTTGAGAAGATTGCCGCCGCAAAGGTCAGCGCTCCGAGCAGGTACACCGCCCCGGAAACGCTGAAGGGAAGAACGCCGAAAAATGATGCCAGAAGCAGTATGATGCCAGCGTTTATCAGAAAGAAGCTCAGCTCTGCAAGCCGGCTGAGCCTGAGCTCCGTGCCTGTGACTGTCGGGACGAGCTGGTACATGGAGCCCACTATCGTGAGGCTCACAAAACCGGCAAGCATCAGGTGAGAGTGAATGGGTCTGTACGGGTAGCCAAAAACGTTGAGAATTCCGATGAGTGCTGAAACGATCAGGTACGCAAGTCCAGAGTACAGGAACCTGAGCGGGAGGTTTCTCCAGACAACCGTGGACATTCACTCCCTCCAGATGCGGACCACCCACTTTTCCCCGTCGAACCTGGATTCGACTTGATAGCCCTGCTGCTTCAGCATGCTCATCAACGGCTTTGGCTCCACCTCAACCAGCACCTCCACCTCTCCGTGCTCCTTCAGCTTCTGCATGATGAGCGGTGGTCTTTCGGGGTGCGGGAGGCCCCGAACATCCAGCTTCTCGGGCATGACATCACTTCCCCAGCACTTCGTTGAGCTCCTTCTCCTTCACGTACCCGACTACCTTCACCTTCGCCTTTACGCCCAGCTCCTCCACACTCCTCTTTATGGCAAACGCAAGCTGCTGTCCGATGGGGCAGAAGGGAGATGAGGGCCGAAACGTCAGGCTGACTTCGCTGCCCTCAACCTTCAGGTCCTCTATGAGGCCCATGTCCCACACACTCTGTCCCGTGTGAGGGTCCATGACCTTTTTCAGCCGTTCCACAACCTGTGATTCATCAACCAATTTCCTTCACCTCAATGACATGTTGAATCCTCACGTATATATCGCTAACCCCTAATAACTTCAGATAGTTTTTTAACTTGGCCAGAATATGAGAAGCATGGATCTCCGGCACGTCGTTGGATTTCTGGACGACTACCTGAACATCTCAGCATATCCCGACAGCAGCGTAAACGGGCTCCAGGTTGAGGGTTCGGAGAGCGTCGAAAAGGTGGCCTTTGCGGTGGACGCATCCATGCAGAGCTTCATGTATGCCGTCGAGGTCGAGGCAGACATGCTCGTTTGCCATCACGGCATCATATGGAACGGAATCGAGAGGGTTACAGGGCTGATCAGGGAGAGGCTCAAGTTTCTGCTCGAAAACGAGATCTCCCTGTATGCTGCCCACCTGCCCCTTGACGCACATCCGGAGATTGGCAACAACGCGATGATTCTGAGGGGCATAGGTGTGGAGCCCGAAGAGGAGTTCGGAGAGTACAGGGGGACAAAAATAGGCTACGCAGGATACACCAGCGCCGAGTTCGAGGAAATTCTGGAAAAGCTCGAGGAGAGGTTTGGAGAAGTCGGATACATGAAGTTCGGAGACGACATCGTGGAGAAGGTCGCGGCAGTCTCGGGAAGGGGTGCGGGGTACATAGAGGAGGCAATGAGGAGCGGCGTGGATCTGCTGATAACCGGCGAGATCGAGCACTCGGCATACCACACGGCCAAAGATGGAGGAATGAACGTGATATACTTAGGACACTACAGCAGCGAGACTCCCGGCATCAGGGCGCTGATGAACGTCGTGGAGGACAAACTCGGGCTTGAGGTGGAGTTCCTGGACATACCAACGGACCTGTAAAATTGTAATTGGCGGCTTGCCGACGGCCCTTCATCGCGTAGCCAGAGCTGCCTCTGGCCGCAACGGCGGGTATAAAATTATGAAAACGAGTGAATAAAAGATTTACCCTTCCTTCTCACCGCTCTCCTCTGCCTCGCACCCCTCGCTTTCAGGCGTGTAGGGGTGGATCTTCACCTTGAAGTCACAGAGCTTCTGCACGACGTTCAGCTTCGCCTCCCCAGTCTCTATGTATCCCTTCTCAAGCATGTAGTCGTAGATTCTCTTTGCCGTCTCGCTCCTTATGAGCACGGTCGAGAATCCCGCCTTGCTTCCTACACTTCCCACGCTAACGTCCGCCTCAATCGCCGAGAAGTCCTGACACACGTGGCATCCGCTCGGAACGATCTCCTCCATCTCCTTGACAGAGATAGTGAACTCAGACCCGTCCCTGAACGTTACGATGAAGTTACCCTTCTTTATGTCTGTCTTCACGGCATTCTTCAAATCCGCTCCTCTCTCTTTGAGGAAGTCGTAGAGCTCGTGCCAGTAGAAGTTCTCCGTGCAGAACAGACCGACTGCGAGCTTCACCTTTTTCCTGTAAAGGGGAACCTTGTTCTGGAGCTTCCTCAGCCCGGAGACCATGCACGGAGTTCCTATTATCCCCACGCTGTCCACCCTCTTTATTATCCTGTGCATCTCTGGCATGACGTTGGCGTAGCTGTACTTCGTGCCGGTTATTCTCTGATCGAGCAGCTCGTCCGGATCCCTGACGTGCACGACGTAGGGTCTGAACATCTCGTCCCTCGCCACAAACAGGGCGACCTCAATCTCACCCATTTCGAGGGCTGTCGCCATGAACTCCGACACCATCGCACCGTCCTGTCCGACGAACCTCTTCGACTTCCCTGCAACAGCCTCAATGAACTCTCCGAGACCGCTTATCGGCCTGTAGTTGTACCTCGGACAGACAGCAACGCAGACGCCGCAGCCCATGCACCCCTTCTTTGGATCGAAGTCCACCGGTCTGTCCTCGAGGATTATGAGGTCCACGGGACATATCGTGCACGTTCCGCAGTGACTGCAGATTCCGGTATCAACAACCTTCTCCTTGAGAAGCTTCCAGCTGCTCGACCTGTCCGGCTTTTCTGCATACCTCAGGCACGGGAGGTCCTCGAGCTCTCTGAAGTCTATGCTCACCCAGCCCTTCGGGATCGTCATTCTTTCACCTCCTTCACGGGAACGAGCACGAGCACCTCGGTTGGGCAGATCCTCACGCATATACCGCATCCGGTGCACTTTTCGTAGTCAGTTTCGAGAGATACCTTCGTTCCCTCGAGCTTCGAAGAGATCGCATCCACCGGGCACGAGAGCATGCAGAGCCTGCACCCTATGCAGTTCTCTGGATTCTCCGGAACGGCAAAGAACCTCGGCCTGTCTGGCTTTTCAATCTCAACTGTGAGTCTCTCCCTCTCCTTCCTCTTGATCAGCTTGATGTCCCCCTCGAAGTCGTACTCGACGGTCTTCTCGTCCTCCCTGACAATCTCGGGCTCGTTCTCCATCTGATCCGGCGTTATCTCCATTGAGTCCACATCCTTGAACGCCACATCGTGTATCCTTGACGGTTTTAACGCTGCAGTCGGGCAGGAGTCGACACAGAAGTGGCACAGGATGCACTTTGCGTAGTCAATTCCGGGGTAATACCTGCCCGCATCGTCAGCGTACATCTGAATCGCATTTGCCGGGCAGATGTGGGCACACCTGAAACAGCTTATGCAGTCCTCCTTTTCAAACAGCAGCAGCCCCCTGAAGTTGTCGGGGAGCTTCCTCCTCTCCCTCGGGTAGTGAATGGTGATCGTACCCGGACTGACCGCTTCCTTCGCAACCTCAGTTATGGCCCTGAGATGACCGACTGCACTTCTGATCAGGTTCTTTTCGGGAGGTTTCACAACCCTAACCATGCCACCCACCCCGCTGAAATGAAGAGCGCTATCAGCGCCATTGACATTATCACGCTCCAGCCAAGCCTGAGAGTCTGGTCGAGCCTGTATCTCGCGTAGATCGACCTCGCGAGCGAGACGACGCACATGAAGATTACAGTCTTAATGTACAACCATATCACCGGAGCGAGGTCCCCGAGAGGCGCTATGGCTGGCCCGTTCCATCCTCCAAAGAACAGTATCACCGAAAGCATTGACAGGAGGTAGAGCTTTTCGTACGGCAGCATCATGACCAGGCCGAACAGGATCCCCGAGTACTCCACGTAAGGTCCGAAAGCGACCTCTTGGTCCGCTTCGGGTATGTCGAACGGAAGTCTGGATGTGGCTATCAGGACGGTTATGAAGAACGCGAGGAAGGCGATCGGGTTGAGGACAAATCCCGGCACGCTCTGCCTTGCCACGATTTCGAACGGGTCAGCAGTCTGATAAACCAGAATCATCGCGATCACGGCAACTATGAAGGGTATCTCGTAGGCAAAGTACATGAAAGCCTCCCTCACACTGCCTATGTAGGCAAACTTGCTGTTCGAGGCCCACCCCATTGCTATGATGAACACCGGTATGAGGGAGATCAGTGCCATCGCTATCGGAATCGCATAAAGGCTCTTTATACCGTAAGTGCCTCCGGCCGGCAGGAACAGAAGCGGCAGGAGGACTGGAAGGAAGGATATCAGTGGAAACTGCAGGAAGTAGAACGCGTGTGCGTCCCTGTGGACTATGACCTCCTGGAAGAAGTACCTCATACCGTCCGCAAGTGCCTGAATGATTCCTCCGGTTCTCCTCGAGACCTCCTTCGGTCCAACCCTCCACTGAACCCTCGCGGTTATTTTCCTTTCAAAGTAGATTATGAAGAGCAGCACGAGAGTCATCCCTATGAGTCCTGGAAGAATCAGCACGTGGAATATCGGCTTCCAGAGCAGAAACGCCACGAGCACGTTGAGGAAAGGTATGTCGAGCAGTCTTTCGACCAGCGGGTTGATTGCCGGAATGCTGACCAGATTCTTCGTGAATATTCCGAGGATCTTGTCAAGGATCGTGAAAACAATTTCGGATTCCGCCATTTTCACCACCTCACCTGTCCGCCTCGGGCGGGAAGTACCCGAAGCTACCGTATATCGCCTGCAGGTCTGCAAGCCTGTGCCCCTTGCAGGCCTCCATGAACCCCTTGAGGTACATCCATCCCGGTGTCACTATCCTGACCCTGTAAGGGGTGGTTGACTCTCCATCGCTCACTATGCTGAAGAGCAGCGTTCCCCTCGCAGACTCCGTGAGTGTCGTGAACTCACCCTCTGGCAGCACCAAGTCTGCGTAGGCCTCAAAGAAGCTACCTCTGATGTCCTTTCTGTTGAACGCGATTATGTCGTCGCTCAGCACGTCACCCTCGGGCATGTTGTCCACCAGCTGCCTGATCATGGACAGGCTCTGAGCGACCTCCTCAACCCTCACGAGGAACCTCGTGTACCCATCTCCGTCGTAACCCACCACCATATCCCAGTCTATCTCGCTGTACGCTTCGTAGGGATCTATCTTCCTGACGTCGTACTCAACTCCTGAGGCCCTGACGAAGGGGCCAACGACGCCGAACTTCACAGCCTCCTCCTTCGTGAGCACGCCCACCTCCCTGAGCCTCGCTATCGTGGTTGGGTTCTTTATGAAAACCCTTTCAAACTTCTTCAGCCTGTTCTCCATCGCGTAGGTCATCCTCTTTATCATGTCGAGGGTCTTCTGGTCAATGTCCCTTCTCACACCACCGGGAACTATAAACGAGCCGGTAATTCTCGTACCTGTGATCCTGATGAACGTCTCGATTATGTACTCTCTCAGGGCGAACGGCCACATGAATCCCGTGGTGTGTCCGAGAAAGACGGCGAGAATTCCCGCATCGTACAGGTGCGTGCCGATTCTCCCGAGTTCAGCGAGCAGGGTCCTGATGTACCTCGCCCTCTCCGGGACGTCTATGTCGAGGGCCTCCTCGATTGCCCTGACGTAACCGAGGTTGTAGTTTCCGAAGTCTATTATCGAGGGTCTCTCGAACAGGGGGATGTTCTGAATGTAGAGCTTCGTTTCTGCGAGCTTTTCCATCGACCTGTGTACGTAACCGGGATCGGGGATCACCTCCTCGATAAAGTCACCCTTGACCCTGACGATCAGTCTCATGTGCCCGCTTCCACCGTGCTGCGGACCGGTAAACACGACGAAATCGTCGCTTCTGTAAGCATCCTCTAAGAACTCCTTTGGGACCGGGACAAAGTAAGCCTCGTACTCCTTGGGAGGGGTCACGGGAACGTCAATCGCGTATTCCCTCACTTACCATCACCTCCGATGTAGACCTCCTGTTCAAGCCTGAAGTCCTTCCTGAGCGGATTCTTGGGTGTGTCTGGGGCGAGCAGGAAGTTCCTGCCCATCCAGGGGTTGCCGTCGAACCACACGCCGAAGAGGTCGTGAAGCTCCCTCTCGAGGTAATCTGCGGATGGCCACACGTCGATCATGCTCGGGAACATGGCGTCATCCCTGTCGACCTCCGAAACGAGTGTCACGAGGAGTCTGACGAACTCCGGCCTGAGGTAGCTCGACACAGTGTACTCGATTATGAATTTCCTCTCGTGCGGAACGTCGATGACGTTCACTGACTTCACGTGATCAAATCCCGCCTCGAGCATCTTCTCTCCGGCCTCGACGAAGTTCTCCCTGTCCACCCTGACGCTGATCCTGTTCCTTCCGGTTATTGTCACCTTCCTGGCAAGCTCCCCGAGGATGTCAGAAACTTTCTTCCTGAACTCCTCCCCCTCCTTCCACCTGTCACTCCTGTCAACGTCCACAACAACGGAGGGATTCTCAGCCACGTATTTGGGAGAGGGTGGCACTCGCTTGGGCCTCTTCTTCCTCCCCTTCTCACCCTCAACCTCCTCCCTTTTGAGGATGGGATAGATGATGGTGTTCTTCGCCTCACCGGTTACGATCTCATCCTGAAGTGCCCTGAAGCACCTCAGCAGAGACTCTGGAGTCGGAGGACACCCGGGAGCGAAGTACTTGACCGGCACAACCTCGAAGGGTTTCACCATGTTGTAGCCGTTCCAGAACAGCCCACCCTTTATACCGCACACACCCATCACGATCACGAACTTGGGATCGGGCATCTGCTCGTAGGTCATCTTCAGCACTCTTGCCATCTTCCTCGTTATCGCACCCTCGACGACTATGCAGTTCGTCTGCCTCGCCATTCCGAAGTTGAGAACACCGAGCCTCTCACCATCATACCCGCTCGCGAAGGCGTGCGCGAGTTCCACACCGCAGCATGCGGTGACGAGATGGGTCGGCCAGATGCTCCACTTCGTACCCCACTTCTTGATGGGTGCAAGAGGACCCTTATGAAGGAACTCTATCATTTCATCCATACACATCCCTCCTGTTTGCTGCATCAGAGGATATGCGGTACGCGAAGTATAATCCCGGAAGGAGAGCGATCATGGATATCGCAAGCAACTTAAGGTAGTCAACTCCAGGAAACGCGGCAAATAGCAGCAGGAGCACCACCACCGGCTCAAAGGCCATGAAAAGTACCACAAATCCGTAGTACTGCATTGGCAGAACGTACTTTGGAAGTCCTACCGACACGTTGCCGGACTCCCATCGGAGGTACTTGAGGTCGGTGGGATTCCTCTTCGGCAGTATCCTCGAGAGCCCGTAGATGAGCACATCGGTGACGACGCTGAGAATTATGACGAAGCCAACAACAATAGCCTCTTCCATATCACACACCTCCAATTGGCAGGTAATTCATCAGAATCCTGCTTGACTCCACGATCCAGTTGGGTGGAACGAGTGTCAGAAGCATCAGCGCTGCAGATGCTGTGATTAGGTATCCTGCCGTCTTTCTGTAACCGGATGTGCCCTCGAAGAGCCTTATGAGCCTGACGTAATACGGCACCGATATCGCCGAGTTTATGACGAGGATCACTGCAATCCATATGAGGTTCGCGTATACAAGCGACGTGAGGATGTACACCTTGCCCCAGAACCCCATCAGCGGTGGGATTCCAATGAATGAGAGGGCAAGCAGGTAGGTTTCTGCAGTTGGCATCGACTTCTCCTTGATGCCGATGAAGAACCCGATCTTTCCGAAGGAGTTCGTGAGGAGCTGGAGCATCGCTCCTGCAAACGCCAAGTAGAGAAATTCCTCCCTCACCATCACGGCCAGAGTCGCGAGTATGTATCCCATGTTCGCAACGGTGGAGTACGCGAGAATTCTGGCTGGTCTGTCAGTGGTGAGCGCACCTATGTTGCCAATCAGCATCGAAACCACAGCAATTACGCCGGTGAGGAATATCACCCCCGCCCCACCGTCGTACGTTGAGTAAATTATCTTGTAGGCGACGACGAATGGAACGAACTTGGCAACGCTCGCTATGACTGAAATCGGTATGGGGTCTGCGGTATCGAAAACATCCGGAACCCACTCGTGGAAGGGGGCGGCTCCAACCTCTATGGCCAGCCCGACCAGGAGCATCGCGAAGCCGATGTAGTACAGGGCCGAGCTGTCGGTGGCGCTCGCGTGAACCATGAGAACCGCACCAATTATGAACAGAACCGTGGCTATGACCATGAAAGTTATGTACTTTATGCCCACCTCCATCCTGATCTCCTTATCGCTCGCCATCACCAGCATGTACGTTGGCACGCTCGCCACGACGAACATCGTCAGCAGAAACGCAAGGCTCTGAGAGTAGAAAGCGTACACCGTTGCAACAAATATCAGACCGACCAGGGCGTAATCCACGCCTCTGAGAAACCCCTTCATGAGGTCGAGGGAAGCGAGGTTCAGCAGTGCCACGACGAGTATCATCAGAAGCAGTGGGTTGTTGACGGTCATTATCAGGATGCTGACGAGTGCTCCTGCGAGTCCTATATACTTCTGCTTGACCGACAGCGCTCCACTTATCGCGAGAATCAGCAGTGAGATTATTGCAAGCTCCATTTACCACCACCCCGCTACAGAGACAGCAACAAGAATTAACAGCACCACGCTCACCACGATTTTCGCATACCTCTCCATGCTGCCGTTCTGGATCACCCTCACAGCATACGACAGCGCCTCGAAGAGTCCGGGAATGAACGTGTGGGCGAAGAAGTCCACCGCCCTGTTGAAGATGTCTACCACCCACGCAACGGCCCAGCCCACCTTGGGAACTATGTAGTCGTTCAGCGCCATCATGTAAAACCTGTCGTAGAGCACCTGCCCGACCCTGCTATCGTACTCCGGCTTTACGAAACCGATCACGTAGGTAGAGAGGACGAGCAGTCCAACCATGAAAGAGGTCGTTGCGAAGCCCGCGTGCACGAATTCTCCCGCATATTCGTCAACTCCGAGCAGGATCACAGCAAGCAGAACGAGGAGCATCGACACCATCAGGCTGTATGCGGTCTTCATGACTCCTCCGCCGTGCAGGTGGAGGTGCACGTGCTTGCCCTTCCAGAAGTTGAGTGCGAAGAACTTGGCGAGGAACGCAGAATATATGGCCGAGATCGCTACGAGCATCACTAAGGGTAGGACGTTTACCTCGTAGATGAGCTCGTGCAGAACCTCATCCATCGCCGACTTGACCCAGTAGGCTGTGAGCGGTGGTATTCCCGCAAGGACGATTGTTGCGAACAGCGTGACTATCGCAGTCACCTTCATCTTGCTGAATACCTCCCTGTCCCCACCAAGGAACCTGTCGTGGGTTTCGTGGATGATGTGACCGGCCACGAGGAAGAGGGTAGCCTTGGCGAACGCGTGGGTGATGAGGTACCAGAAGGCAACCAGTATAGCAAAGAGGCCCACCCACTTGCTCGCCGCAGCGGCTGCGAACATGAGACCGAGGCTCGACATCGTCGAGGCTGCGAGGAGGACCTTTCTCTCCCTGCTTGCGAGGGCCACAAGCGCACCGTAAAGGCTGCTAACCAGTCCAAGGAAGAGCACGAACAGGTAGATCATCTCAACTCCAGGAAGGTGGACGTTCCACGGCTGGATGTACCAGCTGATCCTCATGAAGAGGTACGTTCCGGCAGCAACCATGGTCGCGGAGTGGAGCAGTGCCGAGACGGTCGTTGGGCCGGTCATGGCAGTCATCAACCACTCGCTGAAGGGGAGCTGTGCCGACTTCGTGAACGGACCCATCAGAAACGCTATGAGAAGTATCACCGTGCCCGCAGTTCCGATGCTCTCAAAGAGCTGCTCCCAGTGAATCTGGGATATGTCGAGCGATCCGGTGAGAGCGTAGATCGCCGCTACTGCCAGGAACATGGGCATGTCTCCAACCCTTATGGTAGATATTGCTCTCCACCCTCCGGTGCTCGGACTCCAGAACATCTTGAGTGGTCCAACTTTCCTGTTGAGAACTCCGACGTAGCTCAGCTCGTCGTCATCCCTGAACCAGTGGCCTATCAGCCCCCAGGACGCAATACCCAGGCCCTCCCATCCGATGAGGAGCATGAACAGATTGTCGCTGTAAACAACGAGCAGCATCGAGGCCGTGAAGAGGTTGAAGAAGAACCAGTACCAGCCGAGCCTGTAGTCCTCCTTCATGTATTCGAGGCCGTACACGCCAATTATGAAGGCGATGAACCCTGTCAGTGCGCCCATGTACTTGCTGAGGTAGTCCACGACGAAGACGAAGTTTATTCCGAGCGTTGGAAGCCACGGATAAACGTACCTTCCCTCCTCAACCCTGAAAAGTATGAAGAGGGTTATCAGGAACGACACGAAGAGTCCGAATACGCTCAGCACAGGAAGCTTTCTGGCGAAGTCGTCCTGCCTCTTGGGCCACACGTAGGCTATCGGGAAGCTCGCGAGTATCGGTGTAAAGAAGAGTGCAAGCCATACCGCTGGATTGAGGTGAAGCTCCACAAGCTCTGGAATCGTGCTGGCTTCCATCTCAAACACCTCCGAGGAAAGTCACGACGGCATCAACAAACCACGTCGCAAGTGGCGGAAGGATGAACAGTATCGAAAGGGCTCCGATTATGTAAAGCGGTGTGTCGAGCAGTCTGTTTACCCGCACCTTCTCGAAGTCCTTAACCCTGCCGTAGTATACCCTCTTCATGGTGTAGAAGCTGTAAAGTCCTGAGATTATGAAGACGAAGACGACGAGGAGTATCGCGTCGAGGCTCAGCCCGAATGTGTCCACAAGCCCCTTGAGTATGAAGAACTCGCCAATCATACCGATCGCCAGAATTCCGCTGAGGTTCATGAATCCGAGAAGTGCTGCGTTGGCTATTGTGGGTATCTGCTCGTGGAGCCCTCCCATCTTCTCAAGGTCCCTGAGACCGTGGTATGTTGCGATTATCGCTCCCGCACTCATGAACAGGATGGACTTTCCGAAAGCGTGAGATATGTACTGTATTATAACTCCCACGATCCCTGCCGTGCCGAGTGCGAGTGCAATCAGGATGTATCCCATCTGTGAAACTGTTGAGTAGGCGAGCAGTTTCTTGTGATCCGTCTGCTTGAAAACGGCAAAACCGGCAACCACGCTCGTGAGAACACCGTACAGGAAGATCTCCCACCTGTGAGCGATTATGAATGATGGATCCACCAGGTACACCCTGATGAGGATGAACGCCGCAAGACCGACGGTGAGGGGGCTTAGCAGAGCACTAACCGGGGTTGGTGCCTCAGCATGAGCCCACGGAAGCCACACATGCGGACCGAGTCCGGGAAGCTTGACCATCATTCCGATGAAGATCAGCAGCCACGCGAGCGAGCTGACTGCCACTATCCCATCGAGCGCCATGGTTCCGTTTTCAAAGCCCACCATCAGGAATCCCACGAGAGCCAGAACACCTGCGATGTTGGCCCACACGAAGTACAGCAGAGCAACCCAGACCCTGTTGCCGTAGCCGTAGTAGTAGATCAGCAGGAATGAGGCTATGAGGGAAATCTCGAAGAACACGTAGATGAGCAGCAGGTTGCCGGCGTACACAAGCCAGAGCATTGCGGCCGCGTACAGGTTGTACAGGAACCAGTACTTCCTGAACTCCCTGTCAGGGTCGAGCTCCATCTCCTCGAACCTGTGCTTCATGTACGGATACGAGTACAGGGCCACCATCGCAGACACTACGGCGATCGTGAAGCCGAACGCATGGCTTACCGTGTCCCCGAGCAGGTATATCTTGCCAACAGGTTCAAGAGCGCTGAACAGAAACACCTTGTAGCTGTTCTGTGCAAACAGATCGTAGAGAACGAACACGAAAGATGCGAGGAACGCCAGGGCTGACAGGTACGCGGCGCCCCTCCCCCTTATAAACGGTGCGAGCACTATCGCAATTACCGGAATGAATATCGCCTCAATCACAGTGCATCCCCTCCCTTACTGACCGCCTCAATAGACGTCGTCCTGAACTTTCTGTCGAGGAAGATTATGGCCGAGATCAGGATGAGAAGTTCTCCAGCGCTGGTAAACACGGTGAGTATCGCTATGGCGTTACCTTCCACAACCATGGCAGGGTTCGTGAACAGCGGCACTATGGACAGAAAAACGGCCGAGAACATCAGCTCGAGGGATATGAGCAGCCTGATTACGTCCCTCGCTGATATCGCGATCATGTACCCTATAACCAGCAGCACGAGAGATGCTCCAGTCTCTATCATGCGCTATCCCTCCTCAACATGTTGACAGCAGAGATCATGAGCAGAGCGGTCAGAACGATCAGAAACGTGACAAGAGTCAGGTAATCCGTGAGAACCCCGCTGAATGCGTCGCTGAACTCGCCAACCATGAAGGTGTTGAGACCGACCGTCACGGCAAGAACAACAGCGACGAGCTCAGTAACAATCAGCCACTTCTCGCTGATCTCCCTCGGATTTATGAACCTGTATGTTGCTGCGAGTGCCACCGTGACGATCCCTATGGCTCCAATGAATATGAATGCTATCAGCACGAAGACCGAGTGAATTCCGTGGAACGCGAATATCCCGCCAACGCTCAGCATCACTGCGGACATGTAGATCGCTGAGTAAAAGTTGTCCTTGGTTATCCATGCTCCGATTCCGAAGACCATTGCAAGTACTGAGAGTAAAGCGACGATAACAACGTCCATACCTGCGGACTAAAATTAATGATTAATAAGCTTTGCTAAATTTATTGGATAATTTTATTGTTACTAAAAATCATGATAATTTTGGTGGAAAAATAATAAACGCGATCACCTCACGACCTCACCACCCTGAGGTCTGTAAATGCACCTCGGTTCGGCCGCGAGATAGTCGCCTGTCATCGCATACGCCCTCGCCCTGCTCCCCCCGCAGATGTACCTGTACTCGCACCTTCCGCACTTGCCCTTGAGCCTGTCGGGATCCTTCAGATCCACAAACACCCGGGATTCGCTGTATATCTCGCCGAGAGTGCTCTCCCTTACATTGCCCGAGACCAAGGGGAGAAATCCGCTCGGATACACCTCGCCAACGTGGCTTATGAAGAACATCCCCCTACCGTCAGTTATGCCCATCATTCTGCGTATTCCATCCCTTGCCATGCTCCTCCCGTGAGCGCCTGCGACTATCTCCTTCGAACCCCCCTCGGGCAGGGCAGTCAGTTCAGCTCTCAGCCTGTGGTAAAGCTCCCCGTGCTCCAAGGTGTAGATTCCCCTGTCGCGCATGTACTCAATTCTCCTCAGATGTGTTGCAGCAGAGCTCTTTACGTTCAGAGGGGTTTTTCTCGAGACATCGTAAAGCCAGTTAAGGACGTCCTCAAACTCCTGAGCGGATGGCATGTACTCCGCCTTTGCCCTGCCGGTCGGGACGATGAAGAAGACGTCCCACAGCGCGACCTCGTACTCCACGCCGATCCTAGCTATGTTTGGAAGGTCGTGCAGGTTGAACGTCGTAACAGTCGTGTTGATCTGCCGCGATATGTCCAGCTCTCTCGCGATTTCGAGAATTTTCAGGCTCGTCTCAAAAGTTCCGCTGACACCCCTGAAGTAGTCATGGATCTCCGGATTGCTGCCGTCAAGGCTTATCGCGATTCTCGAAATGCCTGCATCCTTCAGCTTTTCCAGCCTCTCCCTCGTCGCAAGCCTGGTGCCGCTGAAGGCAATCGCTGCTCGAATGCCCTTCCCGGTGGTGTACTCGACGATGTCGAAAATGTCCTCCCTCATCAGCGGATCTCCGCCCGTGAACACCACGAGTGGGTGTGGCCTGCCAAATTTCGCTATCTGGTCAACCACGTCGAAAGCCTCTTCGGTGGTCAGCTCGTCAGGGTGCCTCTTTCTCATTGCTCTTGCCCTGCAGTGCTTGCACGCGAGCATGCACGCCCTTGTGATCTCCCAGAAGATTATGAACGGCTTTTTCGTGATGTCAAAATCCACCAGAATCACCTCTCTTAAACGTCAAATGTCAGAAGAGCGAACACCTTCGCGTCCTCAACAACGTTGGAGATTCTCGCATATTCGTTGGGCTCGTGGGCCTTTCCGTCGAGTGTGCTCCAAACTGCCGTCTCAAATCCGGCCTTTCTGAAAAACGATGCGCACGTGTTCCCACCAATTCCGACCGGCTTGGCCTCGATGTTCCTCGCGAGTTTAAGTGCTTTTTTGAGCCTTGAAACGATCTCGCTGTTCTCGGGAGTTGGCGGACTGCTCTCGTTCTGAACCACCTCAAGCCTGCACGGGTATCCGTCGCGCTTTTCCACCTGTTCAAGGTATTTCCTGACGAATTCAATCACGTCCTCGTTCGAGTACTCCGGGAGAACCCTGCAGTCGATGTAGCTCACGTCAAGGCCCGGAATCGTGTTGGGGTTGTCCACGTTCCTCTCCCTCTTGGTGGGCTCAAAGGTCGAGTACGGTGGCTCGAACAGATCGTTTCTCGCACTGTACCTCTCGTGAAGCATCCTGTCAAGCTCGAGGATGACGTTCATGGCCCTTCTGCTGGCGTTGAGGAACATGTCCGGCCTCGACGCGTGGCCCTGTTTTCCGTGGATTTCGAGCTTCAGCCACAGGATGTTCTTCTCCGCAACTTCTATGAGGCTGCCATCCGGACTGCCGGTGTCTGGAACGAGGAAGAGATCATCCTTCCTGAAAATGTCCTGCTTCAAAAGGTGCTGAATTCCGAACCTGCTCCCGGTCTCCTCGTCTGAGACGAATACCATCCCGAAGGACAGATCAGGCCTGTGCTCGGCGAGGAACATGCCTGCAAGGAGGGTGGAGACTATGGCCTGCCCGTTGTCCTCTGCCCCCCTTCCGAAGATTAGATCCCCCTCCACTCTCGGTGTGAACGGATCTCCGCTCCAAAGGCTGGCGTCGCCCTCCGGAACAACATCCATGTGGCTGACCACCCAGAGCGTTCTCCTTTGCCTTCCATTTATCCTCGCCACTATGTTGGGCCTCACACCATTCTTGGCCCTGTCGTCCTCGGCATCGTACCTTTCCACGCTGTCAGCAAAGTCGAGAAGGGAGTGGATGTACTCCGCCTTGTCCCACTCCCCGTCTCCACCGTTTTCTGGGGAGAGCGCCCTTATTTCGATGAGCTTCGAAAGAATTTCAACCGCCCTTTCCCTGTGGTCGTTAATTGTCTCGATCTCCTCGAGAATGTCAGCCATTAATTATCTCCTCTACCCTCTTCTTCAGAATCTTGACCCTCTCAAGAACCTCCTCGTCGTGGGTTTCGAGCCTGTCCAGTTCGGCCTTGACCGGCAGAAGGATCCTGAGGGCTTCCTCACCTTTCTGGCCGTTGAGGCTGTAAATAGCACTTTCGAGCATTCTTATCTTCTTCCTTGCAACGAAATCCCTTTTGAGCAGATTTTTCAGCTCAATCAGGAGTTCCGCGACCTTCCTGCCATCCTCGGTTAACCTGACCTTCCTTATTCTGCCCTCGAATTCGCTCTCGATCAGTGCGTTCTCCTCAAAAACACCGAGCACCTTGGATATGTAACTGTACGGAGACCCCACATCCCGAGATATGCTGAGGGGATAAGCATAATCCCCGTTTTTCTCAGCCTCGTATATTTTTACAAGGACCTCCACTGCCTTCTCATGCAGGAACAGCTTTTCCATGCCCATTCATTTCCCCCCGCACCCAGTCTGATGCTTTGAATTTATAATTTATGCTACGATATATTCTCCAGTACGCTCAACCACTCATGCTGTCAGAGAGAGGTAGACGAACACAAAAACCGACACGAGTATCGACAGGGCAAACATCAGATCAAACTCGTCCAGCCGATCCCCGTAATCGTCGTATTCAGCACCCTGCTCGAGTCCGAAGACCATGCATACTGAATACCACCACACCAATAAATATCTTTTGCCCATAATAATGAAAATCCGTGATCTCAGGACAACCTGATACTCCGGCACTGCACCAAAAAATTTATTTTTAAAACTGGCAAAGCCTGAAGGGATGTTTGAACTGTACCTCGCCCTGCTTCTCGCACTGCTCACCCTGTACAACACGACGATGCTGAACTCAACTGGAAACAGAAAGAAAATAGTCGAAATGGAGCTTAACAGATACGCCACAAGAATAATCATCTCGTTCACGTTCATAACATTCGTATACCTTCTCCTCTCGGCGTTCGAGTCCATAAACCTGATACTGCTCCTGGCCGGAAAGACCACGCTCAGCCTGAAGTTTCTTGACATCGTAATGGTGCTGTACCTGCTGGCAATTATCGGGTGCTCCTACATACTCTTCGCCAGCCACAGGCACTTCAAGATGCTCGTACCTCAGATAAACATTCCAAACCTGCTGATCGTGCAGGGCCTGACGGTTTTCTGGATATACCTCAACATAATCAGAACCGAGTTCTCGCAGATAGCCTACACAGTCTCAATATCTCTCAGCGGAATTTTCACGATATCTGTTTTTCTGTCAATCTACGTGATGTACCTGCTTTTCAAATACTTCAGTTTGCTGAGGAAGGGACACCTCCTGGAGAACATCGACTTCTACCCGTTCATTCTCAAGCTCAACCTCGCGTTAACGCTGTTCGGTTTTGCGATGCTCTCGAAGTTCAGTCAGGGATGCATTAGCATCATATGCAACATCATGCTTGCAGGTCATGCGATCCTGATGAACCACACACTCTCAGAGCTTGGAAGAGCAGTTAAAAGGAACATAGGAATGGGTTAGCTAAAAGAACAGGTTGAGAGCTGGCATCAGCGCGCCCGCCAGCCTGACCTTTACGGGCACCCTCGAGCGAAGGATCGCAGAGAGGTCGCCTCTCGAAACAAGCCTGAAGTAGCGTACCACCCTCTCGTCACTCTCCGCCATTCTGTCCCAGAGCTTTTTGATGTAATATCCGTTCTCCATCGCCCTCAGCATCCTCTTCCTCCACTCACGCTCGTAGGTCTCGAGGGGGAGGCCCTCAGCTATGTGCCTCGACACCACCTCTCCGGCAATCTTCCCCGCAACCATGGAGGTCGGGATGCCCGCCCCGACGTGGCTGATGACCATGCTTGCCGAATCACCCACGAAGAGAACGTTACCGTAAACCGTCCTCTCAAGGGGCCTGTCAACGGGGACGACCGCACCGATTTTGCTCACAACCTCTGCCCTTTTCAGCATCTCGCTGCTGTGAGGCCACTCCCTCACGAACCTGTCGAGAGCCCTGTGTATGTTGTCCCCTCTCTCCGCAAACTCGTGTCTGAAGCCAACACCAACGTTCGCGATCCCGTTGCCCTTCGGAATTATCCAGGCATACCCCCCGGCACAGATCCTCTTCCCGACATACATGTATATAGTGTCCTCGTCGCCCTCGAACCCCTCCATTACGTACTGCTTCGCAGGAGACAGCTCAAATCCCCTGATCCCCATCCTCCTCCGTATAACAGAGTTCGCCCCGTCGCTCGCGACGACAACTCTCGAGCCAATCCTCTCGCCGTCCACCACAACGCCATCCCGGTAGTCGAACCTTTTCCCCGTGATCAGCTCCTTCCCGGACTCCTCCGCCACCGTCCGGATCATCTCGTCTCTGTTCAAAACGAGCATCTCGAAGTCCACGTCAATGCTTTTTCCGTTTGGCAGCACGAACTCGAACCTCTTCGTTCTGTTTACGGTAAACCTTTCAGGAATTTCAAATATCGAGTGATCGTCAAGGTCAGGAAGGAGCTTCTCCATCTCCCTCTTTGACGGAACTATCTCTCCGCACTCCACAGGATAGCCGAGCCTCTCCCTCCTGTCTATGCCCACCGCCTTCACGTCATCCGAAAGACTGTGAAGGGTGAACGCCCCGGCAACTCCGACTCCGGCCACAACGACATCGTAGTCCATGAGGCTGGCTGTGGGGAGAAAGGTTTTTAATATTTTGTCAGAGTTCACCCGTGGAGTGGGAGGGAGCCCTGAAAAGGATTGTCGAACTGAAGCCGGCCCTCAGGCTGATCATGAAGGACAGATGCGTTGATCGCGGGAACTGCCTCGTTATTTTCGACAACCCTCTCGAAATAGAGGTTTACGACAGGGAAGTCAGGTTTCTTGTGGATGGGGAGCTCGCAGGGTTGCTTTCCGAGAAAGGGCTCGAGGTGCTCGACGAGTCCGCAAGGCAGGAGATAGAGTACTGGTGCGTTGCCCTCACCTCCCCCGGATTCAAGAGGTTCTCGATCAGGAGGAGATAGATCAGGGTGAGGTGTGCCGCATGGCGCTTTACGAGAGGAAGACCGGAGGTTTCATCAACGTGGACCCCCTCCAGACTGGGGGAAAGCTCAGCGATGACGCGAGGAGAGTTCTTCAGGAGTGGGGAGACGGATACTCCGTGTGCGATTTCTGTACAGGGTCGCTGTTCGAGATAAAAACACCCCCAATTCACACGTTCGTCACCAGCACACTGCCTGAGTTCCTCGGAACGGAGTACTCGAGGATCACGAACGGAGCCAGAGAGGCCAAGTTCGCAGTTATGCACGCTCTGAAAGGGAAGGGTGATGACGAGTGGGTCGTCATGGACGGCAACGCGCACTACTCGAGCTACGTGGCCGCTGAGAGAGCGGGATACCGGGTGGCCCTCGTGGAGAACACTGGCTATCCGGAATTCACGGTTCCGGCTGAGAGGTTCGCTGAAGTCATTGAGGAAACGCGGAAGAGGGGTACAGTGAGGCTCGCAGTGGTGACGTACCCGGACGGAAACTACGGAAACCTGCCGGATGTGGGCAAGATAGCCAGAATCTGCGAGGAGTACGACGTGCCGCTCCTCGTAAACGGTGCGTACGCGGTCGGCAGGATGCCAGTGAAGCTCGACGAGCTGGGAGGGGACTTCATCGTGGGTAGCGGGCACAAGTCGATGGCGTCCGCTGGACCCGTGGGAGTCCTCGGATTCAATGAGGAATTCGCCGTGGCAATAACGAGGAAGTCTGAAAGGTACAGGAACAAGGAAGTCGAGTTTCTCGGCTGTACGGCGAGAGGGGTTACGGTGATGACCCTGCTCGCGTCGTTCGACCACGTTCTGGAGAGGGTGAAGAGGTGGGAGAAAGAGGTGGACAAGGCCAGGTGGTTTTCAAGCAAAATGGAGGATCTCGGCATCGTGCAGCTGGGGGAGAGACCGCACAACCACGATCTGATGTTCTTCGAGGCTCCTGTCCTCTACGAGATCTCTAAAAAAGCGAAGGACGGGAGGTTTTTCCTCTACAGAGAGCTGAAGAAGAGGAGAATCCACGGAATCAAACCGGGCCTGACAAAGAACTTCAAGCTGTCGACCTACGGTCTCAGAAAGGAGGATCTGAAGTACGTGATAGACAGCTTTGAAGAAATAATAAACAAGTACTCCTGAACCTCAGAACATCTCCTCCCTCGAGTGCACTATGATCCCCTCGGACGTGATGTCGTAGGGGTGTATTTTCTTGCTGTGGTCTGTTCCCCTCATCTTGTAGATCTCGAGGCTCCTTATCCTTACATTCTCGCTCCTAGTGTAGTAGAGCACTATCGTACCCTCTGTAACGAAGTTCTCGACCCCGAACCTCGAGATCATCCCGCTCTCTATGGCCTCCGCAGTCATTATCGTTGTGAGTCCTAGGATTTCGAGAGTCGTGGAGATCTTCAGCAGCTCAACCCTGAACTTCGAAGGGTCCTGCATCGCAAACCCCATTGCAGTAGTCGAGTCCAGCGCCGCTCTCAATGCTCCTATCTCGTCCTGTATCGTGATGATGTTGTCTATCAGGCTCCTGGTGTCAAACGGTCTCACATCCACGTACCTCTCGTCAGTCGGCAACCCTATCTTCGCTGAAGTCGCGTCGATTATCGCCAGCATGTTTTCCTCTTCAAGCTTTTCCAGATCCCAGCCAAATACCGAGAAATTCTCCCTGAGGTTTTGAGGCCTCTCCTCGGTGGCTATGAATATCCCCGGCTCATTGTACTCTTTAGCTCCGTTGTACAGAAACTGCATCGCGAATATTGTCTTACCGCTTCCGGAAGGCCCTGATATAAGGTAGCTTCTGTCCCTTATCAGCCCTCCACCACACAGCTCGTCAAATCCCGGAATGCCAGTTGGGCACCTCTCCAGCATGACCATCCCCTCATCATGAAAGTAATGATACCTCTCCCCATTATGATAATCAAGTATATAAAATTA
Source organism: Geoglobus sp. (assembly GCF_054018175.1). Classification (NCBI taxonomy): domain Archaea; kingdom Methanobacteriati; phylum Methanobacteriota; class Archaeoglobi; order Archaeoglobales; family Archaeoglobaceae; genus Geoglobus; species Geoglobus sp. The sequence continues at coordinate 26,724 of NZ_JBPLZQ010000026.1, read as the reverse complement.
ACCTGAAAGCTTAAAAAGCATCAAAACCACCTAAGGAACATGAGCAGGATTACCGTTAGCCTGATCAAGGCGGACGTTGGCGGTCTGCCCGGACACGTGACCGTTGCTGATGAGCTTATAAAGGCCGCTGAGGAGAACCTTCAGGTTGCAAAGGACAGCGGGCTGATAATAGACTTCAGGGTTTTCCGGGCGGGAGACGATCTCGAACTTGTGATGACTCACAGAAAGGGCGTGGACAGCGAAGAAATCCACAAGCTCGCCTGGGAGACCTTTGAGAAGGCAACGGCAATAGCAAAGGAGCTCAAGCTCTATGGCGCAGGTCAGGATTTGCTGAGCGACGCTTTTTCAGGCAACGTGAGAGGAATGGGGCCTGGAGTTGCTGAGATGGAGTTCACGGAAAGGGGGGCGGAGCCGGTAATTGCGTTCATGATGGACAAAACCGAGCCCGGAGCATTCAACCTGCCAATCTTCAGGATGTTTGCCGATCCTTTCAACACCGCCGGTCTGGTCATCGATCCAAACCTCCACAATGGCTTTGTTTTCGAAATATGGGACATCTACGAGCACAAGAGGGTTTTGATGAGCTCGCCAGAAGAGATGTACGACATTCTCGCGCTCATAGGAGCAAAATCAAGGTTCGTCATCAAGAGGGTATTTCCAAAGAAGGGTGGAAAACTTCCAGCAGATGAGCCTGTAGCCGTGATAAGCACGGAGAAGCTGTACCAGATTGCCGGAGAGTACGTGGGCAAGGATGACCCCGTTGCACTTGTCAGAGCTCAAAGTGGATTGCCTGCAGTAGGAGAAGTGCTGGAGCCATTTGCCTTCCCGCACCTGGTCAGCGGGTGGATGCGCGGCTCCCACAACGGCCCGTTAATGCCGGTGCCGTTCCACTACTCCAAGTGCACCAGGTTTGACGGTCCTCCGAGGGTCATAGCCGCAGGCTTCCAGCTCGCCAACGGGAAGCTTGTAGGTCCTGTAGACCTGTTCGACGACCCGGCTTACGACTACACCAGACAGAAGGCCGTTGAGATAGCAGAGTACATGAGGAGGCACGGCCCGTTCGAGCCACACAGACTGCCTATGGAAGACATGGAGTACACCACTCTGCCGAAGGTTATGGACAGGCTGAAGGATAGATTTGAAAGCATAGAATAGCAAAACTCATTTTTCTTTTTCCCGAATCTCCATCCCGGACAGAAGCTCATTATGAGATACGGTAAGTTTTTTAATTTTGACTTTTAAAATATCTATTTGATGAGAATAATTAGGAGTATCAACAACCATGCGGTTTCACCTGTCCTCGGGTTAGTGCTGGCCTTCGCGATTATCGTTGGTGGTATCGGGGTGGTGCAGCAGTTTTTCGTTCCTGCATGGATAAAAAATGATGAATGGGTACATTATCAGACGTTTAGAAATGAGTTTTCCTCAATCCCAAAACTTATATCCCTCTCAGCCAGTTCGGGAAATCCGAATGTCATCACCCTCCCGCTTAGAGTGGACAGAGGGGATTACCCTTTCCTCATAACCCCCCCAGACACAGCAACGTCAGTAACGACTAAGGAAGAGAGAATAACAATCAAATACCGAGAAATGCTGCCAAATGGAAGTATATCTCCTGTAAAGACGCTCAACATAACAACGACTGCAATAATCGCCAAACCAATATATTTCTACCTGCCCGAAACAGAATTCATCTACGAGCACGGCTATGTGTTCGTCAGGTCAAGCGGTTCGGCAACTCTTGTGGGGCAGAATATCTTCAACAATAACTCCCTGATGCTATACATTCTTAAAACCAATCTCGGATCGGTCAGCGGGGGGGATGTGTTGACCATACCAATATCCCCAATATCATCTGGTGGAAAGATATCCGTTGTAAATGCTACAATCACTTTCGAGTCTCTGAATCCTGACTACTGGTACAATACTCTCAAAGACATGGGGCTTGATGTTACAGTGTCCGGAAACGATAGCATAACATTTAACGTTTCCAATACTGTCATGAGAATTGCGGTTCTCGGGTCGGGCTCTGCAGACCTCAGAAACTGGTATGCACCCTATACAGATATTTCCGAACTCACAATGTATGTAGGAGATACAAAAATAATTGAAGTGACTGTCAGAGACCGATTTGGAAATCCTGTGCCAAATGCAATCGTTAATGCCTCGATCACGGGCGACATCGGTACCATTGAGCCGAGCCAAACAACAGATGCCAGCGGAATTGCCAGATTCCAGTTCAGAGCGATGAAAGAAGGTGGTGGAGCAATAACATTTGAAAGTGGTGGGAATAGTACATCAATAAACACTATAGTGCGCTCCACAAAAGAAGAAGTCTGGAGCGAAACTTCCAATACCACTAAAGTTACGTCCCCGGGATTTGTATGGGCGGGGATACATGATGCCAGCAAGATAATCCTCAAAAACGGGATAAAAATAGAGAACGATGAGCCAAAAATAGAATTCATACTATACAACAGTTCGGATCAGTACCTGATAAAAATCGAAGAAGACAGAGTAGAAATATTCAATAGCGGCAAGATAATAGTTGATGCCAAACTCACACAACAGGCAATACAAAACATATCCAGTCCAGTAGGAACCGATATTCTCGATCCAGACAACTATGTTAAGGGAATGGGCAAACCATATCTTGACCCATCGGAAGAAGAAGCATTATCAGCTATAAGAAATATGCTTCAAACGGCAACTTTGAGCGATCCGGTAAATCTCGCAGTACAAAAAATGACAGGATGGATTGTTGAGATCCAGATTATCTGAAAGAATCTGTGGAGATGAGGAAAGGGGGATACCAGGCATTTACCGTAAGTTTCAAATTACAAAGGAAGACCATAGACACTAATGCCCAATAGTACTAATTACGATTAATAAATTCGCAAATCGTTAGAAAAGCCCGGCTTTTTATTATTAATTTACCTTTGAGTAAAGAAATTAAACAGTCAAAATCATATTCATGCCCTCACGACCTCAGAAATATCTCCCATATCTACCTGTGTGCAAGCAGACCATTCAGCCTTTCCGCTAAATGCAACGGTGGAGACAGTGTCACATGTGTGAGTTAGCCGACAGTGGTGATTTCAGATGGACGAAAAGCTCAGAAACGAGCTGCTGAGAAAATCCATCCACATTTCAGGCTTGATGTACATACCATCCATCATCTACCTCGGGAAGGACATCACGGCCCTTCTCGTTGCAGCCATCACCGTTGCTGCAATCATCTTCGAGATCGCGAGAAGGAGAAAGAAAACGGTCGTTGAAGTTCTGCTGAGGGACTACGAAAGGAAAAGGGTCCCGGGCTACATATACACGGGTGTTGCTTTTTCAATCATAACCCCATTTTTCAGCACGGGAGCATGCATAATTTCAGCAGTTACAGCGTTTGCGGGAGATGGAACTGCCGGAATCGCGAAAAGGGTAAAGCCTGAGCTTGCACTTCCGGCATTCATCCTGCCATGCCTTGTCCTCATCTCTCTCCTGCCTGTGAATCCAGTATATGCTATCATTTCAGCAATCATTTCATCATTTCTTGATGGAAGGAAATGGGAGGATAACCTCACAATACCTCTCTCAGCAGCGCTGAGCTACGAATTGCTCAGATTCCTGTGTTAACACATCCTCTGAAGAAAAGAAGAGTAACATTATTAAGGGTTCAGAAATTACAATGACTCAAATGAGAGAGGAGATACTGCTGTACCTTGACAGGGCAAAAAAGTTCAGGAGAAATGCTGAGTTTAATTTCAGGAACAACGACTATGATCTGGCGATGTTTCACATAGAGATGGCCATGCAACTCCTGATTAAAGCAAAGCTGCTTCACCTCAAGGGATACTTCGAGAAAACGCACAGTCTCAGAAAACTGCTCTCTGAGCTTGAAGACGTTGAAGGTGTGAATGACTTTATGAAAAAGTACAGAGTTGTCCTGAGAAATCTGGAAAGAGCATACATAACATCCAGATACTATTTTGAAGAGTTCTTCGAAGATGAAGTAGAAGAGGCTTTCAAAGCATTAAGCGAGCTGGAGGAGATCCTGTGGAGAGAATAGCATATTTCAAAAGCCCCGAAAGGTTTGTAAGGGAGATGAAGGAACACATATACAAAGTAGTTAAGGAGTTCGAAATTTACATATTTGGTTCCGCTGTAAGGGGTGACTATTCGCCGGGACTGAGTGACATAGATGTAGCAATCGTTTCTGATGAGTTCAAGGATAGAGACAAAAAGCTCCAAGTCTACGACCTGCTTTTTGAGAAATACTTCCACACACCCTTCGAGTTCCACATTCTGACGAAAAGACAGTGGGAGTTCTACCGGAGATTCATAGGTGATGACCTCGTAAAGGTGTGAAGACCTGATAAATGAAGGATGGTCAGATGGAATTTTCTCTAAGCTGATAAATACTGGAAGCAGCACCGTACAAACAGGAGTTAGGCGATAGAAATGCTAAATTTTGAACCTCAGCAGCCCGGCGATCCCGCCCAGCGCCATCAGCTGCTTCCCCGGCTCAAATTCGCTGCTCATTATAACAACCCTTCCGTTCATGTTCTCCACATCTCTCAGAAAGCTGTCAATGTCCCACTTTTCCCTTTCCTTTCTGAGGTATTCGTCCGCAACAAGCAGAATTTCCAGCGCTCCGTATTCGTATGCCTTCCTGACATCTTCAATACCGTACACGGCCTTTCCATCCTTTGAAATTTCCTCAAGCAGCTTTTCCATGTACTCTGCGTCCCTCGCGATCTTCAGCTCCCCGGCAATCCTGTCGATTACGCCCCTTCTCAGCACCTCAACGAAACCCCGCACTCCAATCGAGGACGTGTCCGCAATCACCACCTTTTCGGCAATCTCCGGGCTCTTCTCCTTCAGGAATTCGTAGAAGTCGTTCTTTGTAAACCCCGGACCAGCCACAACCAGATAGCTGAAGTCGTAGTTTTTAAGAGCTGAATAAACGTCCCCAAAGAACTCCCGTCTGCTGTTTCCCCTGTCCTTGCCGTAACTGCCTTTGATCACCGCAACCTCGTCAATCCCCCACTGCCTGAGAAGACCTATGGATGCCTCCCCCTCCTCTATGGTCAGAACCACGACCTCCGGTCTGTTCGAGCTTTCGACGGCAGTCTTAATCCTTTCGATTTGCTCGTCACTCCACCTCTCCTTTATTATGCTCAGCTCCTTTCCCTCCGTGATGTTGATTGTGTGGTGCCCGGAGTCGTCAACACCCGCAACTATTTTTCCCGAGATCCTCAACCTGTTTGCGAACTTGTGGAACTCGACCTTCTCCACCTGAACGCCGAGTCTGACTGTCACCATCTGCTTGTCGCTTCTCAGCTTGTCGCTGCTCTCGCTCGCCCTCTTTGTTAGGGCAAACACCACATCTCCAGGCTGTATTACGTACTTGAGGTGCCACAGGTCCTCCACAGTCTCCGGAATCAGCTTTATCTCTCCTTCACTCCCCTTCAGCCTTTCTTCCACGACCTTCATAAACTCTCCTCCTGTAGTATTCCATTGGATGCCTAACACCGCAGTTTGCCACGCAGTTGTGGTAGGTCTTCATTGTCGAGCACGACGGCACATCATACTCCTTTCCTGCCCCCCTCTGCCCGGCGATGTGCTCGATCTGGTACCTCGCCTTCTCCTCGTCAAAGTCGGGAGCGTTTCTGAAGAGGTCAAGGATCTCGTCCACAGAGTACCCTACGCTCAGCATGAAGGTCGTTATTGCGAACCTTGCGGTGTGGGCGACGTTTGCGGAGTCCTTCAGGTCTGCGACGATCTTTTTCATGCACGGTGGAAAGAGCTCAAAGTCCTTCACACCATCGATTTTGCTCACCCTTCTGCTCATCTCGTAATCAGAGACGAGTTCCCTGAGGCTCTCTATGCCCTCTATGGGTATTGTGAACGGCTCGAAAAACAGATCTCTAAGTCTCTCCTCAACAACCCTGTAAAATTCCCTGCTGCTCAGCTCCACGTACCCCTTTCTTAAGTTTCTCGCCACCAGCTTCCACTCCGGACTTCTGATTCTGGACGATGCGGTGAGGTAATCGGAAACGTGAACCCACAGACCATCATCCCTTCGAACCTTTATTGAAAAGTTTGACGCCATGATCTCAGGGAGCAGGTCGCTTGAATCGTTTTCCATCATCATCCTGTATGATCTCGCGAGAGAGGTTGCAAACCTCCTCCTGACCGCCTCACCACTCGAAGAGACCGCGGACCTCATCATGATGTACGAGTAAACTGCCACCCTCGCTCTTACGAGAGACTCCATGTAGATGTCAGAACTTATCGTGTAGGAGCAGCTGTTGAAGCAATCACCACACAGATTGCACCTCTCCCAAAGTATCTCATCTGCCATCGCTCCTCTTTCGCACACCACCCTGCATGACCTGGAATCGCATGCAGAGCAGTAAAGCGTCTTGTCAGAGGGAGTTAGCTCAACCACCCCATTTTTCAGAAGGGGTTCGAGCATCTCCTCAGCCCTTTCGAGTGCGTAGTCGAAAACGATCCCCCTCTTGACCTCAGCTGCGATGAACCTCGCGGGTTTGAGAAACGGATAGTCGGAAATAACTGGTAAAACCGGAAGAAGCTTCATTCTGCCTCTATTCTCGGGGCGAGGATGTACTCAACCCTCGCCTTACCATCGGCAGTCTCGAAGACGAGCCTGACCGGGTAGTTGGTGCCGAGGTGTATCGTGAGCAGGTCACCAGAACCCGCGACCTTTACAAACTCCTTCAGGTACTCCACGCTGAACATGCTCCTCGCCTCAGCCCTGTTGAACTCGATGAGCTCCGCCTCGCTCATGTGGAAGACGATCCTGTCCACGTCGCCCTCCGCTTCTATGTAGAAGCCCGTCGAGTCGCTCCTGAAAACGACGTGGTCGCTTATCCTGTCTGCAGCAGCGATTGCCTTCTTGAACTCTCCCGCATCGAGCACTATCCTGGCGGGAAGCTCCAGGTTGGGAACCTTCGGCTCCTTCCTGATCGCCGATGGGTCTATGAGCGCCACGCTGTATTCAACGCTGCCGAACTTCACCTTCAAAGTCGCCTCGTCCTCCACCTTGAGTTCAACGAGCTCGTTCTTCTTTATGCTCTTTGCGATGTCGTAGATCCTGTTCACATCCACGCCGACTGTTTTCTCCTCATCTATGCTGTACGCCTCGAGGTTCTCCTTGGACACATCCACTATGACCATTGCAACGTTGGCAGGGTCCACTGCCCTCGAGTGGAGGCCCTCTTCCCTGAAGTGAAACCTCGCCTCGCTGACAAGGGCGACCATCGCCCTCGTTATCGATTTCAGCACATCGCCATCCATGATAACGTCGATCATCGTTACCACCTTCTTGGGACCATTAAACGGAATATTATTTATAATTTTCTTTAAATTTACTTATCCGGCCTTCCCTTCCAGTACGACGGATAAGTGCCCCTCTCCATAACCACTCTGAGGGTTTCGGCCACCACGCCTCTCCTGACCCTCAGAATGTCTTCCGCACCGATTTTGGCCCTCGCAATGGCCACAAGCTCGTTTTTGAGGGTGAACAGAGCAACCACGTCCCCGGGTTCGATCGTCCTCTCCACATAGTGGATCCCCTTTGCAGTCAATGGGGCACCGTGACAGATGGCATCTACGGCAGTGTCCTTGACTATTATCTTCTTCATTGTCTTCGCAGCCTCCTCCATCGGCATGACGATTTTCCGGATGTACTTCTCCTCCCCCTCCTCCTTCCAGAAGAGGTACGCGTCGAGCAGATCGTGGAGAGTGCAAGCCCTGCTCTCGTCGAATATGCCGGTTCTCGTCCTCCTCAGCTCCTGCATGTGCGCGCCGGTGCCAAGAACCTCCCCAATATCGACGCACAGCTTTCTTATGTACGTTCCCGCCTCGCACAGGACCCTGAACAGGACATCCCTGCCGTCGATCTCAAGTATTTCGATCTCTCGAACTTCCCTCACCCTCAGCCTTTTCTTCACCGCACTCTTGAGCGGAGGTCTCTGGTATATCCTGCCCGTAAAAGTACTAACGACCCTCTCTATGTCCTCCCGCCTCGCATTCCCGTGCAGGTGCATCAGCGTGACGTACTCCTTGTCCGACTCCTGCAGGTACTTGACGAGCTTTGTTCCATCCTCGATCATCACCGGAAGGACGCCCGTAACTCTGGGGTCGAGAGTTCCCGTGTGCCCGGTTTTCTCGACCTCGAGAATCCTCCTGACCCACACAACAACCTCGTGGCTGCTCGGCCCCATGGGCTTGTCCACACACACCATGCCCTTGCGGATGTACTCCCTCAAGGGCCTGTTGTAGGGGTACGTGCCGTGTTCTCCCGGCTCCCCCTCTTCCTTCACGTAGAATGTGTCTTCAAAATTCCTTCTCGGGATTATCCCGCCGTTCTTCATTTCCAATCAGCTCCACAGCCCTCATAATTATTTCGACCACCTGATCCGCATTGAACCGTCCTGAGTTGATCATGAGGTGGTATATTCGCCTGTCCTCGATGTCTATCCCGTAGATCTTCATGTACCTCCGCTTCTCGATTTCCTCCCTGAGTCGGGTCTCCTGCCTTACGATTTCCACAGGCTTTTTCTCCCTCCTGGCAATCCTCCGGTACCTGACCTCCTCGTCGGCATAAATCCACACCTTGAGGTCCGCTGGGACCATCCATCCGGAGAGCCTGCCCTCCACGACAGCGTTTTCACACCTCACTGCCTCCTCCTTCTGCCTCTGATCAACGAGATTGTCAATTTCGGGGTTGTTCTCCGCAAACCTGCTGAACTCCTCGAGAGACATTCCGTGTTCTCTCGCAAGCTTCCTGAACACCTCTCCTGCAGAAATCATGGGAAAGTCAAGCTTTTCTGAAAGCTTTCTTGCTACGGTAGTCGTTCCACTACCCGGGGGACCAGAGATCGTTATCCTCATTTCCCCCCAGTTTACTGTCCCACTTTAAGAATTTTTCTTACGATCTGGCCAAAGGCAATCGAGTTGAACATGTACCACCATATCCACCAGGGGAATATCAGGTAAAACTGCCCCACGTGGATCTCTCCAGCGAATGGAACGTGGACAGCCGGATTCATGGTGGATATGTGGTACATCCACATGAATATGGGTATCGTTACCACGACCGTGTAAAACATGGGGTCAAACTGCATGCTCATGAGCTGAGACTGCAGCCTCATTATCTCCTCCCTTTCCTTTTCAAGCCTCTTCAGCTTCTCCTGGTTGTTCTTCTTGACCGCCTCACTGTATTCCTTGTTGAACTCCATGACCTTCTGCTGAATTTCCTTCAGCCTCTTGTAGTCAACCGTTAACTTCTGTATGAGGGTGCTGTAGCCGGCAGTGATGAACGCGAGAACCATGATGGTGTAGAGAACGCCAATCTTGGCGTACAGCGGATCCAGAACTGGGGAGAGGATGTTTCCAAGCGCTGTCCTGAAGTCGTGGCTGACAAAGATACCTATAAAAATTGTAATGCCGAGGGCCCTGACGAAGTTCTTGGCTATGTCCTTCATCACTCCTCACCGAGCACTCTCCTGATCATCGGATGCATTTCAGTGAGCTGTTCCTTGGCGAGGTCCTGGTAGAGCCTGTATGCTATGCTCACCGCAAGCAGAAGGCCTGTGCCGCTCACGTTGCCGATTGTTCCGAGCATGTTTGCAACGAGCGTCAGAATTCCGATCAACGCACCTCCAATTATCGTGACCTTCGGAATGTACCTCTGCAGGATTCTCTCAAGCACCTGCGGACTTCTCCTGAATCCGGGAACCTGCATTCCGCTCCTGGCAATCTGGTTGGCCACTGTCTTCGCATCCATGCCGCTCGTCTCCACCCAGAAGACTGCGAAGAGTATACCTCCAGCCACAAGTATGAGCGCGTCTATAAGCAGGTGTAGGCCGATCATCCAGGTCGGCAGGTCGGCAAAGTAGGGGTTGGACCTAACGAGCGAGGGTACCCAGTCATATGGACTTGTTACTGGAGAGATAAGATACATTATGCCGCTGATTGGCTGGCTTCCAACGTACTCGCCGAATATTGTTATTCCCCTGTTGTACAAGACCATCCCTATGATCTGGATGTTCGCCTGAAGTGCCCTGACAAAGATCATGGGAAGGACGCTGGCGTAAATCAGCTTTATCGGAAATCTCCCTCTCGCACCTCTCACAGCAGCATGAGCGAGCGGAATCTCCACTCTCGTGCCCTCAGCATACACAACGAGCAGTATTATTACGATTGTCGTTATCAGCGCGAGAAGACCTCCCTGGATCATCAGGAACGCAAGACCGTCGCCGGAGAGCAGAGCGTCGACACCGTAGTTCTGAGCGATCCAGAACCACCTCGGGAGTATTCCGGCCGGCATCTCTGCGTTTGGAGGTGTGACCCAGTTGAACAGACCGGTAATTATCGACTGAGCGATTCCAGCGAGTATGAACAGCGATACACCGCTTCCTATACCCCACTTGGACACGACCTCATCCATGTAGACTATGAGCACGCCGCCGATGAACAGCTGAATGAAGATGAGGAACGCGATAAAGCCAAGCGATACTCCGAGCTGCTCGGCAATGACGGGATTTGGTTTCAGGAACCCACCCAGGATCTGGGGGAGGGCCTCAACAGCTATCATGACGAAGACGAGGAACCTCTGAAAGTCCTGATACGCAGCTCTGTCATCCGGATTAGTCAGATCAAGCTTTATTATTCCAGCACCAACGAGGAGCTGAAGGATGATGCTCGCAGTGACGATTGGTCCTATACCCAGGGCGATTATGGACCCGGTGGCTCCGGCAAAAAGAGCCCTGTACTGTTCAAATATGTCGATAGAGGAGGGATCGAGGCCAAAAACGGGAACATTTGACAGGACGAAATAAAGCAGGAGTACTGCAATGGTCCACATCAGCTTCTGATTGAAGGGGACATGCCCCACTGGTCTGGAAACACTCGGAATTCTTTCGAAATACGGCTGCAAAGCCTTGAGTGCCTGGCCTACCATGATTACACCCCAAAAATTTAAATTTTAAAGTTATTCAGGTATCTCCACCTTTCCGCCAGCGCTTTCGACCTTCTCGACGGCTTTGGGAGTTGCGTACTCCACAACTATGTGCAGCTTCTTGTCCACCTTCCCGCTGCCGAGCAGCCTGTAGTAGCCGAGGTCTGCGAGGTTGATCCTGTAAACATCTCCCTCCTTTTCCGCAAGCCCGTTCTCGACGAGCCTGTCGGCAATTGCGCTCAGGTCGCCAACATTCATCTCGGGTCTCGACTTGAGGTAGCCGTAAAGGTAATCGTCAATCGCGCCGACTGCCTTCAGCTCCATAAGCCTCTCTTTCAGCTCCTTTTCGAGCCTGTACTCCCTCGTGACCACTCTGGGTCTCGTGAACCCACTCTTGCCGATCTCGTACTTCCCCTCCTTCACGAGCTTGATCGTTCTGAGGTACTTGTGCTTGAGAACGCCAGCGTTTCCCCTGCCACCTCTGTGCCCGGCACCCCGCCTCTTCTTTGCACTTCCTCCGCCGCAGGTTCTTGAACCCCTATACTTCTTGACCTTCTTTTTCGGCATTACCATCACCTCATCTTGTATATCAGCTTGGAGATGTCCTTACCGTGGTAGCCGAGATCTCCTCCGTACCCGTAGTGCCACTTGATGCTCTTCAGCCCACCTCTTGGGGGGTGAAGTCTGAAGACGGGTTTGAGTTCCGGAATGTCCCTCAGGCTCGCTTTTCCCTCTATAACTGCCTTCGCAAATTCATCAATGTTCTCGTAACCGGTCGTCTCCTTCACGTATTCGTCGGTCAACCTCCTGTTCCCGGTGAGTCTCCCCCTGTTCCTGAGCAAAAGCGCGAGTGTCTCAGCGTCAATCTCCCCGTAGGCGACGTAGTCCTTGACCACCTGGAGCATACCCCTGTAGGAAGGGGTGTCGGGAACGACAACACAGTGGTACTTCTTGTGGAGCCTGAGCAGCTTGAGAGTCTCCTTTATCTTCCTGTGAACATCAATCTCTCCCCTCAGCCTGATTACCGCGAACACCTCAATCACCTCTTCAGATAAACCGTCTGCTTCAACGCCTCGAAGGTCGCCTTGGCAAAGTTGATCGTCGTCTTGGTCTGCCCCCTCGTGAACGTCCATACGTCCCGGACTCCCGCGAGCTCGAGAACCTTCTTTGCCACATCTCCGGCTACAAGCCCCAGACCCTTTGGCCCGGGAATCAGCGTCACCCTCACGCTTCCCGCAGAGCCGGTGACCTTTGCAGGTATGCTGTGGTCTCCACCGCATCCGCACTCCCATGAACCGCAGCCTGTGTTGACCTTGAATATGTTTATCTTGGCGTTCCTTATCGCCTTCTGTATCGCCGGAGCCACCTGGCTCGCCTTTCCAACGCCTATTCCAACATACCCATTCCTGTTGCCGACGACGGCAGTAACCCTGAACTTCAGCCTCCTGCCGCTGTCGGTCATTCTCTGTACCAGATTTATCTCGAGTACCTCATCCTCAAGATCCGGAAGCAGGATGTCCACTATTTCGGGCTCCTTGATCGGGAGGCCACTGGCTATGGCCTCATCGATAGTCTTGATCTTTCCCTCGGCCACCAGCCTTCCCAGTCTTGTTCTCGGTGTCCACTCCATCTGATCACCCCATTATCTTGGATTTTACCTCATCAACATGACCCGGCAGATCTGAGGGCTTCAAACCCCTTTTCTCGTATTCTGAAAATCTCTCTGGATTCTGCTCGTAGTAAGCAGCGATGTGTTCACCCCTCACTCTCGACTCGTCCGGCAGAATCTCCTCGCTGTGAGGCACATCAAGTCCCGCCTCAACCGCGCCCTTCAGCACGGCGAAAATTCTTGCACCTCTCGATGGTGTTCTGAGACCTATGTCGAGTATCGCTTCCTCTATTCCTGCCTCCCTGGCCTTTTTACCGATCAGCAGGCCGGTGAGGTACGCTGCCGGAGTGTTGTTAAGATCGCCCTTCCAGCCAAACCTCTCGAGCTCCTTGGAATCGGCAAACACCAGTGTCCTGTCACCGTCAGGGTGATACTCAACAATCTGAGCGATTACCCTCCTGTTTGTGATCCTCACGACGAGTCTCGGCTTTCTCGAGAGCAGAAGCTTGAGTCTCTTCCTGTAGTTGGTCTTCCCCTCTCTCCTCCTCCTGTACGGCACCCTATATCTCGGTCCCCTCGCCATTCCTATCACCTCAGCAGACCATGGGCCTCGAGATACTGGTTGAGGTGGGATACGCTCCTGAACTCGCCACCCTTGGCCTTCCTGTAGAGCATCCTGTACGTCCTGCTGTCAAGAACACCCTCCTCCTTAAGCTGCCTCAGTCTCTTCCTCAGGGCCCTGATCCTCATGATCCACTGCCTCTTCCTCGGCATCCTTGCTGTGGCTCTTCCTTTCCTCCTGCCATGGCCCCTCCTTCTTCCCTTCCTCCTCTGAGCCTTCCTCCTGTTTATTCTCGCCCTGCTTATGCCCTTAACGGGCTTCCTCTTTATCAGGCCCCTCTCTATGAGCTCCCTCACATCATCCTTCGTTGCGGCACTCGCTATTTCATCAAGCGCGTTGGGATCGAGCCACACTCTGTTAACGCCACACTCAAGGATTTTGGCAGCCATCTCCCTCTGGAACTTCAGATTCATCTCAATCACCTTTGAATGGGGTTAAGCACCTTCAAACCCAATTCCTTTGCCTTCTCTTCAATCATCAGCCTCTTCTTCATCCCCACCCTGGACGAAATTCTGATCGCCTGAGTTTCGGGATTAACGTTCTCGAGATCCTTCACGTTGAACACGAGAACCTCCTCATATCCAGATGGGTGCAGACCTCTGACAGCCTTTGGTGCAGAAAATCCCGGACTCGGGAGTACCCTGCCACTCCACTTCCCACCGTACCTCTCTCTCCACTTGTTGTGCTTTCCTCTCGGCCTCCTCCAGCCCAGGTCCCGGAGTCTGAGCTTTTTGTGAGCCTCGAAGTGTCTGAATTCAGGCTTTCTTGACTTGAGACTTCTTCTGAGCCTGAGAAGCCTGACCTTTTCCTTAGGAAGGTTCGGATTCATTCACACCACCTCACGGTTTCTCAACAATGTATATCCCATCCTGAAATACCCTGACGTCGAGATTCTTCTTCTTGGTTGCCTGCTCCAGATTCGCAGCCGTCTGACCGCACTCCTCCTTGTCAATACCGCTGACGATTATCTCGTTCCCCGAGATCTTCACCTCGGCCCTTCCAAAGATCTTCACCCTCCTCGGGTGCTTTTCGCCAAGGAAGTTCTCGATCACGACCTCCCTGCCCTCTACCCTGACCTTCATCGGAAAGTGCGAGTAGAGAATCTTGAGCTTGTACTCAAAGCCCTCAGTAACGCCCCTTATCAGGTTGTTGATGTGCGCAGCAAAGGTACCCACCATTGCCTTTACCTTGGACTTCTTCTCAGGCGTGTACACCCTCACCTTTCCATCCCCAGTCCTCTCGATGAACACTCCTCTGTACTTCAGAAACCTCTCGTTGTCCCCCTTTGGACCGGAGACCCTGATCGTGTAACCGTTAACACTATCACCGGTGATTTCGAGAGTGACGTTTTCTGGCACTTCCACAAACCTCTCCTCCATCGCTACCACCTCAGTACACGTACGCCAGCAGAACTCCGCCGAGCCCCCTTTCCACCGCCTCTTTCTGAGACATCACTCCCTCAGTTGTCGAGACGATCAGAATTCCGAAGTCTCTTGCAGGAAGGTACCTTTTCTCGAACCTTTCGTACTCAGTCCTCTTCACCGAGAACCTCGGTCTGATTGCTCCGCAGTCGTTTATTTTTCCGCTGAGCTCGACTATTATCACCCCTCCCTTGTGGTCGTCCCTTACCTCGAATCCGTTGATGTACCCGTACTCCTTCATGACGTTGAGCACCTTCCCTATCAGTTTTGAGGCCGGTCTGATCTCCACCTTGGACTTGCCAACGAGCTCTGCATTCTTTATCGCAGACATTGCATTTGACAGCGTGTCGCTCTGCATCGCCACCACCTCACCAGTACTTCTTAAATCCGAGCTCCTTCGCAACCTCCCTGAAACACTGCCTGCAGAGGTACAGCCCGTACTTTCTCACCACACCCCTCTTCCTGCCACATCTCCTGCAGGGGTTAGCATTCCTACCAAACTTCTTTGTTCTTTCCTTCGCCATAATCATTCAACCTCCACACCCAACGACTTGAGAAATTCCACGGTATCCTGCTTTGTTACGCGATGAGACTTACCGATCTTGCCCCGCGCTATCTTCCTTCTCGCAACCCTGTAACCTCTTCTCTTCAGCGAAACCGCAACGTCCATTCCGAATATTCCCATGTCCGGATCGTAGTCCACTCCCGGCAGATCTATGTGCTCCTGAATGCCGAAAGAGAAATACCCGTCGCCAATCTGCCTGATGCTGAGCCTGTTCTCCTTGACCACGAGAGCCCTCTTAAGAAACTCGAGTGCTTCCTCCCCGCGAAGTGTTACCTTGGCACCTATGGCCTCACCCTTCCTGATGCCGAAGTTCCTGATGGTTTTTTTGGCGTATGTCGAGGTTGGCGTCCTGCCAGTAAGCTCCTCAAGCAGCTTGAGTGCCTTCTTCTGTCTCTCTCCGCTCTCACCAACGCCAATGTTTATCACGACCTTGTCGATAAGCACTTCCCTCATCGGGTTCATTCAACTACACCCCCAGGTCAATCACAGGCTTGTCATCATCCTTCGAGCCCACGACGAATATGTACTGCTCTATAGTGGTGTACTCTCTGCCACCAATCTCTATCGTAACCAGATTAGGTGACGAACCTCTAACGACGTTGTAGGATTTGAGCCTCCCAATTTCACCCGCATGCGTGCCTCCTGTGACCATGACGAGCGCACCTTCCTCGAACTTAAGGTGCTGCAGAATCTCTTTCTCCGGGATCCTGAGAAGAATGCTGTCTTTAGTTCTGTACTCGTTGCTCGCGAGGATGTTTGTTCCGTCGAAAAGGTTGAGCTGAACCTTTCCGCCCTTGACGATGGTCTTGTTGTTGATCCTGTAGAGCTTCCTGTCGTAATCCTCGACCTCTATGGGAACGTACCTGCCCTTTTCGTCGAAAACCACCCTGTAGTTGAGGTCCATTTTCGGGACGCTTATTATGTCGAACAGGCCAACCGGAAACTTGTAGTTCTTCCTGACGATACCGTCAACCAGAATCTCGCCCTTTGCTATAACCCTCCTCGCCTCCCTCGCAGTATCCGCGAGTTCAAGAAAGTCCCTGACCATAACGAGTAGCGGAACTGCGTTTTTATCGTGAGGGCCCGGTGAGGGCTTGACTATCCACTTCTTAACCTTCCTTGGAACCTTATAAGTTCTCGGAGCACTCAACCTCTTCTGGTGCAACTCAATCACCTCTTAAGGATTTTTTCTCTAACAGAATCTTCCTCCCCAAGCTCGACGATCATGACGTTCGACGGGTGCACCGGCATCGCCACTTCCGTTCCATCGGCCTTCTTAACGACAACACCATCAACGTAGATTCTGAGCTTCTTCATGTCGACCTCCAGAACCTTTCCGGTGTGGCCGGCATAGCTGCCCCTCATAACCTTGACCTTGTCACCCTTCCTGACCCTCAGAGACCTCTTGCCGTACTTCTCTCTGAGCTCCTTGGAGAGGGTCGCGTGCAGGAACCTGTGCCTCTGGTGGAGCTTCGCGGTGTAGATCCTCTTCCTCTGCTTCCTGGGCTGTTTGGACATTTCAACCACCTCACACAATTATTGTGGCTATAGAACCGATCTTGCTGAACCTCTCGGCAGCCTCTCTCGCGACCGGTCCTCTGATCTCGCTACCCTTCGGATTTCCGTTTGGATCTGTTATTACCGCAGCATTGTCGTCGAACTTCACCCTCGTACCGTCTGGCCTGCGGTACTCCTTCCTCTGCCTCACAATCACGGCGTAGTGGACCTGCTTCCTTATGTCGGGAGCACCCTTCTTGACCGAAACTATCACTATGTCACCCACCCCGGCAGCCGGATACCTCCTCCTTACACCCTTGTATCCCTTGACCGCGATAATCTCCAGCTCTCTCGCACCGGTGTTATCGGCACACACGAGCCTTGCACCTGTCGGAAGGGCTCTTGGAACTGAAGCCTTCTTCGCCTTCATTCTTCCACCACCTTCTCGACTATAACAAAGCTCTTGGTCTTGCTAATTGGCCTGCACTCCGCTATCGTCACGATGTCTCCCGGCTTCGCGTCAATGCACGGAGGGTTGTGAGCGTGCATCTTGCTCCTCTTCTTGAGGTACCTCTCGTACTTTGGCACGTACCTTATGAGCTCCCTCTCAATTACTGCCGACTTTTCATACGTTTTCACGACCCTGCCCCTGAATATCTGACCCCTAACGGATAGATTCCCGTGGAACGGACAGTTCTTATCGCTGCATTCCTTTTCAGGAGCCTTAACATTTATACCAATATCCCTCATACCGATCACCCTTTTATCCTGCTAACGAGCACCATACCCTTCATTATCCTCTCTTCGGGCCTGAAGGCTATCAGCTTCCCGTCCACCCTGTACCTGACATCATCGACCTCCACAGCAAAGACCCTGTGCATCTTTGCTACCGTCTTCACACCCCTGTCCGTCCTGATCCTCAGCGTGTTCATCGTCTCGTCAACGACCTGGCCCTTCAGGCCCACCTCACATGGATTTGGACTTTCCATAACCTCCACTCTTAACCCTATCCAGTCCCTCGCCAGCACCCTTATACCCTGTAACCTTCTTCTCTCAGCGCGAGCTTTATTCTGGCGATGTCCTTTCTTACAGCCCTTATCTGTCCCGGATTCTCGAGAGCGCCTCCGCTCCTCACCAGAGTTCTCAGCCTCAGCAGCTCGTTCTCCAGCTCCGTCAATTTTTTTATCTTCTCCTCTCTACTCATTTCCCTGATTTCCTGCATCTTCACTCTCCTTCACCCCCTCCTGCTGCTCCTGTTCATTAGTCTGCTCAACCTGCTGCTCGGCCTGATCCTCCTTCCTGAGATCAACGTCCTTCACGTGAATCTCGTCGGGAAGCTCCACATCAGGCGGGATTATCCTGACCCTCACTCCGTAAACTCCAAGCTTCTTTATCGCAATGTCAAAGCCCTCGTTCACCATGCTCTCCGCAGGCTCTCCCGTGTGCACAATGGTGCCAGCAACGAACTTCTCTGTCCTGGCCCTCTCGCTCGTGAGCTTGCCGCTTATCTCGATCTCGCATCCCTTCGCCCCGGACTCCATGATCCTGTAGAGGAACCTGTAGCCAGCTTTTCTGAAGTACCATCCCCTCTCGAGTGCTCTCGCGAGGAGTGAGGCCATGAGCTGAGCGTTGAACTCGGGCTTCTCGATCTCGTCAACCGCAACCTGCGGATTGTCGAGGCCGAACTCCTTGAGCTTCTCTGTGAGCTTCCGTATCCTCCTTCCTCCCCTGCCTATTACGAGTCCCGGTCTTTCAACAAAGAGCGTTACCTGAGTGCCGAGGGGTGTCCTGACTATGTCTATGCCTCCAAATCCCGCATTTCTGACCTCGTCCACTATCCATTCCTTGACCCTGAGCTTCCTAACTCTCTCCTCAACAAATTTTCTTTCCACCGCCATTATCGCACCTCGGCCACAACTTCTACTGTTGTCAGAACCTTAAACCTCGGAGTCGCCCTACCATACGCTCTCGGCATATACCTCTTGAGGACCCTGCCCTTTTTCGCCTGTGCGTGAGTTATGACGAGCCTGTTGACCTCGAGCCCCTTGTACTCGGCGTTGGCCCTCAGGTTCTTCAGCACCTTTATTATCTCCCTCGACGCCTTTACAGGGTACCTGCCAGCGTACCACTTTTCGAGACCCTTCCTGTGAGCCACCTTCTTCTTGTGGTTCTTGAACGGCACCGCCTTCTTCATAGCAACCACGTCTTCCAGATACGCTATCGCGTCGTCAATCTTTTTCCCCTTGATTGCCCTGCATATCTCCACTGCATGCTTGAAGCTGATGTCCATCTCGTAGCCCATTGCCCTTGCGGCGTTCAGTTCATCCTTAGGCTGGTAAGCGTACTTCACCCTCGCCATAGGTCATCACTTCAGCGGCACGAATTTACTGCTCCTCGTAGCTCCAACTCCAGGTCCGGAGTGCTTCTCAAACCTCCTTGTCTGAGCGAACTCGCCGAGCCTGTGTCCGATCATCTCTGGCTTCACCTCCACCCTGACGAACTCCTTGCCGTTGTGGACGAAAATCACCTTGCCAACCATCTCCGGCAGAACTATCATGTCCCTGCAGTGCGTCCTTGCCTGTCCCTTCTTCCTGAGCTTTCTGAGAAGTTTCTCCTCCTGCTCGGTGAAGCCTCTCTTTATCTTTCTCCTCTCTCTTGCAGGCAAAAGCTCAGCGAGCTTGTCGAGAGGCATGTTCTGCAGTTCTTCAAGCGTGTAACCGCGATACCTAAACTCCTTCGGCCTGATAACCTTACCCTTCATCGCCATGGCTATCGCCTCACACCCGTTCTTCTCGCAGCAATACTACCAACCTTCCTGCCCGGAGGAGCGTTCCTGCTTACAGTCTTGGGCCTTCCAACGTGCTGGTGCTTACCACCACCGAATGGGTGATCCACGGCATTCATCGCAACACCTCTCACACGAGGCCACTTCGCGGCCTTGCTCTTCATCTTGTGGAACTTCTTTCCTGCCTTGACGAACGGCTTGTCCGTCCTTCCTGCTCCGGCCACAACCCCGATCATCGCCCTGCAGTTGGGGTGGAACCACTTCATCACACCCGAAGGCAGCTGAACCAGAACCCTGTCCTCCTCATGGGCAACCACGAACGCGTAGGTGCCGCTTGCCCTCGCGAACTTTCCACCATCTCCCGGCACGCTCTCGATGTTGCATACCGGAGTACCCTCAGGAATGTTCCTCAGGACCGTTATGTTGCCCACGTCGATCTCCACGCCCTCTCCAGCCTTTATCGTGTCTCCAACGCCCTTGCCCTCAACTGCAAGCACATACTCCTTCCTGCCATCTGGAAGTCTGACGAGGAAGAGCGGTCCGTTTCTTGCGGGATCGTGGACTACGTCTTCAATTTTCGCCTCTATCACGCCCTCTCCGAATTTCAGATGCCTGACATCAGCCTTATACTTGTGAGAGGGTGCCCTGTAGGTTGGTGTTCCCCTTCCCCTATTCTGTGAAATTATCCTCTTACCCATTCAAACCACCTCAGAACACACCCAGTTTTGAAAGCAGCTCTTCCGCAGAATACTCTGGCTTCAGCTTTATGTACGCCTTCTTCTCACCCCTGGGTGTTATCAGCGTGTTGACCTTCTCAACCTCAACGCCGAACCTCTTCTCAACCTCCCTTGCTATCTGCTTCTTGTTGGCCCTGATGTCAACTATAGCCGTGAGAACGTTCTTCTCCAGGAGCATCGTACTCTTTTCCGTAATCAGGAACGCCTTCAGGATCATAACCACTCACCCAGATAGCTTATCGCAGATTTCGTATAAACCACGAGCCTTCCCGCATGACCACCAGGAGCGAGCAGCTCGACGTTAAGATTTCTCGCAGCCACAACGTCAACACCCGGGAGGTTCTTCGCCGCTTTCAGCACGTCCGAGTCGTTGCCAGTTACGATGAGCACGCTCTTCTTGATCTTGTACCTCCTGCCCCTCATCTTGCCCTTTCCAGCCCTGACTCTCTTTCTCTCCTTTGCCCTCTCAACGTCCTGATAAACTCCAAGAGCCCTTAGGACGTCAACGACTTCCTTCGTCCTCTTAATTCCCTCGAAGTCGTCCACAACTATCTTCGGAAGCTCCCCCTCGAAAACGTGGTTCCTCTGCCTCACTATTTCAGCATTCACTGTCGCTGCCAGTGCAGACCTCAGCGCCTTCTTCATCTCCTTCCTGTTGATCTTCTCCTCCCACTTCTTCTGAACCTTCGGTGGGTGAGCCTTCCTGCCTCCCACAGCCTGCGGAACCTTTACCGCCCTGCTTCCAATCTTCCACCTCGGCACCCTCGCGTATCCGTGTCCAGGACCCCAGTTTTCAGCCGAGTAGTTTGTTCCCGCAAGGGGGTTCGGCCCGTAAGGCTGCCTCCTGTGACTCTGAATTGCGTGAACAGCTTTTCTGATTATGTCGGGCCTGAACTCCTCCTCAAACGCCGAAGGGAGTTCGATTTCCTCGACAACCTCTCCGTTCAGACCGTAAACGTTAGCCCTCATCAACATCACCTACCCTGCTTTGAAGACGTGCTGACGTAGATCAGATTGACGCCCTCATACTGCTCGAACGGCGGTCTTATCGCGTCCCTCATCCTGACGAGCCTCTTCACGGGCCCGGGAACACTTCCAGCGACAAGCACATACTCGTTCCTGACTACGCCGTAGTGGGGGAACCCTCCCTTGGGCGTAATTTCCTCACCGTTCTCACCGATCTTCAGAATCCTCTTGTTGTACTCGGTTCTCTGGTGGAACCCCATCTGACCGGCCTGCGGGACCGTCCACCTGACGTGGTGCGGGTTCCACGGACCGAGGGTTCCGACTCTCCTGTGCTTGCTGCTTCTCGCGTGCTTTGCGTCGAGAGTTATGACGCCCCACCTCTTCACCGGACCCTGGAACCCCTTTCCCTTGGTTATGCTCAGCACGTCAACGAAGGCTCCCTCTCCGAACACCTCCGAGATCCTGATTTCCCCACCAAGCCTGGATATCGCATAATCGAGTGCCTCAGCAGCATCTCCCCCAACCTTCTGCTCCATGACGTCGGGAACCTTCTTGGGGACACCCGTTACTCTGTACGGCTGAGTGTAGGTTATCAGCCTGACCTCCGCGATGTCTTCAATCTGCCTGAGTTCCTCAGGATCCTTGCCATTCTTGGGCAGGTTGAGCCTCCTTGCAAGGTGCTCGTCGAGGTTGGTGGCCCACACCTCTCCTGCTATCTGCAGACCGTACTGCGTTTTCCTGTAAACCCTGACTCCCATCACCTTGAGCGGCGGGGTCTCTATAACGGTCACCGGCACCACTATCTCCTCTCCGTACGTGGGGGAGTTCTTTCTGTCATCCACCATCACAACATGCGTCATTCCCGCCTTATACCCGGCAAAACCAAGTGCCTTGACCTCACTGGTTACGGGCCAAGCCCTTATCCTTGGAATGATGCTGGACGCTCTCTTTCTGGGAGAAAACCCCAGCGAACCCCTTCTTGGCCTGTGTTCCTTCATCTCATACCACCCTCAACATACCTCAGATAGTTTGTTATCGCAAGGCTCCCCATTACTGCCTCCTCAAGCCTCACAGTCTGAGTACCCTGATCAGGGAACATGTTCCACACATCCACTCCCTTCAGGCTCACTCCGAGCCTTTCAGCTATTTCGTGCACGCCCTCAGCTGGACTGCCGAATATCAGCAGCCCCTTTTTCGCAACATCCCGCAGGTGCGGCACATTACCCCTGCGGGACGCTATCACCGCATCCTTCCTCTTCACCAGATCCTTGAGCCGGGCCTTCCTAACCCGGTACCCCCAGTACCCATCGGGCTGGGCGTCTTCTACCACCAACGGATTCTTCGAACAGACCCTGACGGTCACGCGGGCCCTCTCCTTGGCATTTCCCCGGTAGAGGGCCAGGGCTTTTGCACCCACATCAGCCCACGCGGTGCCGTCAGGAGCAACCCTGACGATTACCCCCTCTCTCACTTCACCGATTTTTAAATCTTTTGGCTTGTGGGATGGGATGCGGAGGGGGGGAAGAACCCCGGCGAACCTGAGGGACCTCTTGATGGGGAACAGGTACTTCCTCAGGTACTGGGGAGTCTCGAGGTACTCCAGCACCTCTCTGATCATGTCAGCTTCGTCGAGCAGCGGGTCATGGTAAATATATATCCTCCTGATCCTGAAAATCGCGGCTGCTCTTGCTATCATTCCGATTTTGTACACCTTCAGCTTTTCGTCCCTCTCATTTATGAGTGAACTTGAGGGTATTGCTATGTCCATCCCGGAGTTCTTGAAACGAGGACTTAAAAAATGTGCCGCGACCGATGTGAGTGCCCGCGCCGGCTGAACAAAAAGGTTAAATATTGATTCAGCACCATGAATCTGACAAAAAAGCTGGAAAGAGGGGCAGATCTGGCTTGAAGGGGAGAAAAAGGTTCGGTGAGTTTGACGATTTCAAGCCTCTGAGCGACGAGGAATTTGAGGAGCTCCTTAATGCGCCGAGGAAAAAGTACAGGAAGCCAAAAATAAGGTACTGAGCTGTTTTTTGACGAAAATTTTTTATTTATTCTCGCGTATAGCCTGAAGAATGTTCAGAGTTATTCCGGCCGTAGATATCAAAGATGGAAAGTGCGTTCAGCTCAGACAGGGAAAAGAGGACGACGTTATTTTCGAAAGCGATGATCCGGTAAATGTCGCGGAAGCCTGGGTTGAAAGAGGGGCGAAAGTTCTGCATGTGGTGGACTTGAGCGGGAGCTTTAAGGGGAGGCTCGTTCACGAAGACCTGATACTGAAAATTTCGGAGCTCGCAGAGGTTCAGGTCGGGGGAGGAATTAGAAGCATTGAAGTGGCAAAAAGACTGCTCGACCTCGGAGTTGAGAGAGTTATCGTTGGAACAATGGCAATAGAGATGTCGGACGACGTGAAAAGTCTTGCGGACGAATATCCGGAAAGAGTTATGGTGGCGATAGATTCAAGGAATGGAAAGGTTGTCGTGAAAGGCTGGAAGGAAAATACCTGCCTGAGCCCTTTAGAGGTCATGAGGATGTACTCCGACTTTGACGTCAGCTTCCTCTTCACCAATGTGGACGTTGAGGGTCTGATGAAGGGGATAGATGAGAATGCCATAAAGCTGGTCGTAGATGCTGCAAACAGGCCAGTAATAGTGTCAGGAGGGATAACAGGCATAGAGGACGTCAAAAAGGTTAAAAATGCCGGTGCGGCCGGAGTGGTTATCGGCAGCGCTTTGTACACCGGGAAACTCAGGCTGGAAGATGTGCTGCCCCTGGAGGAGGATTGAAATGACCAGGGTTGAGAGGAAGACGAGAGAGGTTGAAGTTGTCGTGAAGCTGTCTCTCGAAGGTGGGGAGATTGAAATAGATACGGGAATAGGCTTCCTTGACCACATGCTCACAAGCTTCGCCTTTCACTCGGGAATCGGGCTTGAGATCAAAGCCAGAGGGGATCTGCACGTTGACGAGCACCACACGGTGGAGGATGTCGCAATAACCCTCGGAAGGGCATTCAGAAAGGCAATCGAGGGGAAGAGGTTATCCAGGTTCGGCTCGGCAATCGTGCCGATGGACGAAAGCGTGGCCATTTGCGGAGTTGATATAAGCGGGAGGGGCTATTTCGTCCTTGAAGGAGAGTTTGGAGATGCTGGAATAAGGGGAGAGAACGCCGTTCATTTCCTCGACACATTCTGCAGGAATGCCGGCGTTAATGTTTACATTCAGGTGAAGGGCAGGAACGAACACCACAAGATGGAGAGCGCATTCAAGGCTCTCGCTCTGGCGTTAAGACAGGCTTTGAAGGAAGCTGAAGACGTAAGGAGCACGAAGGGTAGGATTGATTAGCCAATCCCTGCCTGTGGTTAAAGGCAAGCAAACACAGGCTCAGGGATCCATAAATCTAAAAAGTCGAAAGAGTATGTGTTTCCGAAAGCAGGTCAGCGTTTTTAATGCCCCCATTATTCTCAACTACCTTCACCACCCTGCCGTCATGCATAATCGCTATTCTGTCCGCAATTAACTTTGCAAGCTCGACATCATGAGTTATGAAAAGATACGCCACTTTGAATTTCCTCTGCAGTTCCATTAGAAGGTGGATTATTGAGGCCTGCGTGGATACATCGATCATTGAGGTTGGTTCGTCGCATACAATAAATTCCGGCTTCAGAGATATAGCTCTCGCAATGACAGCTCTCTGCAGCTCTCCTCCGCTAAGCTCGTGAGGGTATCTGTCAAGATGGCCAAATCACTCGGATTGAGGAATTCGCATCGCTATACGATGAGATCCGTGTATAAATTCGTTGCTCTGAATGTCCTTCTGGTTGGCGTGGTTGTTGCTCTGGGATTCAGGGAAAAGAAGGTGTTGCAGAGGCTGGCTGAGATGTGATTTTGTAAGGGGCCTATAAGAGGATAGCAATTGGCCCAAAACCAGAGAGCCACGAAGAAATGAAATGTTGAGAAACATGGTTATCGATTGCTGATTTTAGTTTTGGGTACAAAACTATCCAGCAATCCAATCAATTCTCCGATGTCCTCAATAACGAAGTCAGCCCCACCACTTCTCTCCTCAAAGAAATTCCTGTCCCCGTAGCTTGCATACACCGTCATCATCCCCAGCCTCTTTCCCGCTTCAATGTCCCTTCTCAGACTGTCTCCGACAATGATTGCTTCCTCTGCCCCAACCCCAAGCTTATTCAGAGCAAGAATAATCGAGTCAGGCTCTGGCTTCCTCTTCCCTGTCATGTCTGAGGATATAACAGCATCAAAATAGTGCAGAATCCCTGCCTTCTTAAGTCTGCCAATCGCATGGCCGTTCACTGCATCCGTAACAACGGCCAGCTTGAGCCCCAGTTTCCTCAACCTTTCGAGAGTCTCTCTGACACCCGGGTATGGTTCAACATTTTCCAGCTTCACCCTCTCGTATATCTCGCAGCATTCTCTGAACTTCTCCTCGCAGTAAACCCCCCTGTCCCTCATGTAGTCGGCTATGCTCCTCACGTCCTCAAAACCGTGAACCCCCCTGA
The DNA here is from genome assembly GCF_054018175.1 of Geoglobus sp. Lineage (NCBI taxonomy): Archaea > Methanobacteriati > Methanobacteriota > Archaeoglobi > Archaeoglobales > Archaeoglobaceae > Geoglobus > Geoglobus sp. The sequence goes on along the minus strand of NZ_JBPLZQ010000026.1, from coordinate 1,018 downwards.
GGAAGTAGCCCAGCAGCTCATGCTCATCCTCATTCAGACCGAGGTGCCTTATCACCGCTTTACATGCCTTCAGCTTCGCCTCAACAAAGTCCAGCAGCGTGTTGTCCAGATCGAAAATCACGGCCCTAATTCTCGATGCCAAGCCCCATCAACCTCCTGCAGATGCGGAAATGCCTGCTGAAGTCCTGGTAAAGCTGGTCGTCGAGGAACCTCAGCTTAAGCTCGTCATGGCTCTTCTTCCCCCTGAACTCCCCGAAAATGACGACACTGTTCAGCCTTATAACCCCGAACACGCTTGCAAGGCTGTAGATCAGGTCTATTAAGGATCTGCAGCTGCAGAATTCAGCATCGACCGCATGGGGTATTGTGAAGTGGAAGTATTCTATGCTCTCTGCCTCGCAAATATCCGCCATCTGTCTGTCTGCTGTCAGCAAAACAGGCATCGCAGCCCTTTCCTTCTCAAATCTCCTGAGGGTCCTGACTATTGTGAAGTCGTTCGCCTCTCTGTCGTCTGTGGACTGCTCCACACCTTCTATCTCGATCGCATGTTTTCTCAGCTCCCTGTACTCTTTCATGGCTATGTACGCTGCCAGTCTGGACTTCTTCATCCTTCTGTTGATGAACTCGTCCAGCAGGAAGGGCTGGTATTTTGCGAGTCTCTTCAGCTCCGAGATGGTCGGCTGGGTGTACTTGAAGTTGAGGGAAGACTCGATTTCCTCCCTCGTTGTTTCAACGAGCATGACCTCTCCATGCTTTACAAGCGATGAGGCTGTAAGGAAACGGTGGTAGATGACGTTTGTGTCCGGACAGAAATACACTCTCTTTCTCAGGCTGCGGTAGGAACTGAGCATATCCCTGAACCTTTCCATGTTTTCGTAGGTTATAACGCCACTTGCGAGCAGGCACTCCACAAAATCGCTGTAGGAAGGCACCTCCTCTGCAAGGTGGTCGAAATGGCTCCGCTGCCTTTCGAAATCAACATCACCCTGCTTGATGCTCAGCCTGTATCCTTCGCCTT